>NZ_JAXBVE010000010.1:0-150575 GCF_035181445.1 Photorhabdus africana | reverse complement strand
AAGCGATGGCAAGGATATTGGAATCTCACCTGAAACAACATTTTTGGCGGGATGACTAATCAGGATTTTCTCTCAAAGTTTACAGATCTGGGGGGTGTTCCACAGAACCCCAACAAAGAGGCAACTTGAAAGATAACGGGTATACTGATGGTAGAAACAGTACGAGTAGACAAGGGGTTTTGTATGATCGTTTTTGTGACAGGAGCAACTTCAGGTTTTGGTGAATCAATTGCCAGAAAATTCATTCAAAACGGTGCTAAAGTTATTGCGACTGGACGCCGTAAAGAGCGGTTAGAAAAATTAAAAGCTGAACTGGGTGATAACTTTTACTTTGTTCAACTTGATGTCACTGATCGGGCCGCTATCAACCAGGTTGTAGAACAATTACCCGAATCACTCCGCCATATCGATATTTTAGTCAATAATGCCGGTTTAGCGCTTGGATTAGAACCCGCTCATCTGGCTAATCTGGATGACTGGGAAATAATGATTGATACCAATGCCAAAGGGCTCGTCAATATGACCCGTGCTCTACTGCCTGAAATGGTAGAAAGAAATCATGGGCATATTATTAATATCGGCTCTACCGCTGCAAGTTGGCCATATTCCGGTGGAAATGTTTATGGCGCAACTAAAGCCTTCGTTAAACAGTTTAGTTTGGGCTTACGAGCAGATTTGCAGGGAAAAAATATCCGTGTCACTGATATAGAACCCGGCTTAGTGAGTGGCACTGAGTTTTCTTTAGTCCGTTTTAAAGGCGACAATGATAAAGTGAATAAAACCTACGATGGCACGCAGGCATTAACCGCCGAAGATGTCACTGAAGCTGTTTTTTGGGTCGCTAATTTACCTGCTCATGTCAACATTAATACATTAGAAATGATGCCAGTTTGCCAGTCATTTGCCGGGCTTAGTGTGCACAGAAATGAATAATTACACTCTTCTTGATAATTTGTTGAACATCTTAATGCTATCTTATAATTTATCTATCTGATAGTTTCTTACTTGTGCCATCTAAATTGGCCCTACTCACGCTACTCTCAAGAGAATTCAAGAGGATAAAAGATGAATATTTTTAGTTCTTTGATATTAAAAGTGATGCCAGCTATCGCTCTGGCAATACCATTGTTATGGCAAACGCCAGCATTGGCGGCAACTTGTACTTCTGGAAGTACCTGCGTCACAGTGAATGGCAGCGGAGATTCTGTGCTCGATAAAGAAGCCGCTCGTCAAAGCAAAGAACAATGGAATGAAACAAAAAATCTTCGCACTAAAGTTAATAAACGTGCCGAGAAAGAGTTCGACAAGTTCGATAAAGCCATTGATGCTCGTGATACATGTATGAAAAGTACCAATATCAATGCTTATTGGGAACCCAATACCGAACGTTGTTTAGACAGCAATACAGGTATGCCCATCAGACCGTAATATAAGGTGATGAAAATGAAGATAATGAAGATGAAGAAAGCGCTTTTATTTAGCGCATTGATCTTTACCCTACCTCCATTTGCACTTGCTGCACAAGCTTCATGCGAAAGCGTGAAAGGGCAAATTGCGCAGAAAATTATCAATAATGGTGTGCCGGAATCTGGCTTTACATTGGAAATTGTTGCTAATGACCACATTGAACAAGCCGGTGGTAAAATCGTTGGGCATTGTGAAAATAATACCAAAAAGATTGTGTATACCCGGCAAGGAAGCCAATCTCAAGCTCATTTGACCTCCAAGTAAACCCACATTCTCTTTCTGAAGGAAGATACACAAAGTTCAGAGAAAATATTACGCCAATATTTTACCGTTGATGAATGATGAGATGAATAGAGGTCGAGGCTATACTCCCTCGGCCCCTTTTCATATTATCTCTATGTGAACAACTGCCATCCTTGACGAGCTGACCTGAATGCTAGCCTTAATATAGCTTCCTATGTAAACCGTTAGCTTTTTTAAAACTGACAATTTAAATAATTAAATTTAACATTATAACGTTTTGGAATATAAATATTTTCTGAATATCATCATATTGAAAATTTAAAATAGGAAACGTTATGGGTGATCTTATCACTAAGAAAATACGCTTTGTCGTGGTATTTTTTATAGCATTAGTTGTATCAGGATGTAGTGCTGTCGCAGGAGATCAAACAGAAGCACAGAATTTTAATGGCAACAGCGATGCGCAATCTGTAAAAATTTATTTGCATAATAATACATCACATTCATTAGTGGCTGAAAAAACAGACTTACTTTGGGGAAGTTGGATTGAAAAACCATCGTCATCAATATCCGCATATAGTCGCGATTCATTTGCCGCAAAAGGTAAGATTTTTAGTGGTACCGAGGGCGAAATTATTTATCCTTTACCCAATGGTGAGGATAAGTTAAATGTTCACTGGAGCCTTTCATATTGGGGTGTTCAGAACCACAATATCCATCTCTCCGAGGCATCAACTCATTATAAACTTGAGAAAACAGTTAAAAGCTCATCTACTTTAGGCATACAGATTGATATTTATCTCACTGAAAAAAATATAGACAGCAATTATAAAATTGCCGTGATGTCAGATCCTCAGCCGTGGCGTTTAGATCCTGAACAGGGCGATCCTAATGCCGACAAAAAACCGTGGGAAGAATTAAATAAAAAGGTAGCAAATAGTATCAATAATATTTATGACCGCAATCATCTTGCTTTTGGCATTGTTAATGGTGATCTTACCGAGTTTGGACGCGCTAGTACCAGAAAAAGCCTTGAGGAGATATATACATCAAAAATCAAATTCCCGCTATTTATGGGATTAGGAAATCATGATTATGCAAATAATGTTAATGATTGTACTTATCCCGAAGGTTTTGATTTCAGTCGTAATGCCTGCGCCAGATCCGCTGTCTTTGATATGGCAGAGAGAATAAGTGGTTATAGTAAAGAATTGAATAATTTCTCCTATGACTATGATAATGAAGCATGGAAAGGCAGTTTATCTTATTCATGGGATTTTGGTGATATTCATTACGTTCAATTGCAAAACTATCCTACCTATAATGTCAATTTGGACCACTATATCAGCCCAACCGTTTATATTACAAAATCCCTTGATTGGTTGGAAAGCGATCTCAAATCTGCTCAAACAAGAGGAAAAGCTGTAGTTTTAAATTTTCACGATGGGTACGACCATTTTATTGATAACAGCAGTTATGATGAAAAAGAAAAATTTAAGTCACTGATTAGAAAATACAACGTTATGGCTGTTTTCGTTGGACATTCACATTTTCTTAAAGAATACACCGCCTCGGTATTTGGAAATGCAAGAGTCTATGACAGCGGAGCACTATTTAAAGGTGATTTCTTTATCATTGACGTTAACAAAAAATGCATGCAAATATCTGCATATAATGGAATAGACGGTACTCCAAAGTTTGTTAAAAAAATGACCACTGTTTGTGGTAAATAGAGATACATCGTACTGAAATTTTAGTCTGATGATAAACCTCACTTTCTCGCAAGTGAGGTTTTCTTATTGATTGCTTATAGATCACAATCACGATATTTATGTATATACCCGTCATCTTTCAAGATGCAGTTTTTAGCACCTGAAAATGGTCGTTAATTCCAGACATCAGCGAGTCCGCTATATCAGGTAGCGTTGTGGTGAAAAATTTGAAGACGTTGTCTCGAAATTCATGTTTATCAGCGAAATAACGGTTATTTCGAACAGGTTCATTCATAACCTTCCATAATCGTTCTATCGGGTTTAAATTTTGGCTATATGAAGGAAGGTAATGTCACTCAATGTTGCTAACATAAGCCTACTCCTCCACAAGATGAGCTTTGTTGTCACCCGCACCATCCACAATAAGATGAATTTTTTAATATTTTCCATTTATTAACCATCCTGAATTCGATGATAGGAATATTTTTGATATTACGTCACAAATATCACCCGCTAAAACACCATTATCTCAAGAGGAGATACAAGCTCATATTGCTGCCGGCAATAAAAGAAGAAATAAAAAAAGCAAATAATCTTATTATTAGGGAGTAGAATAGGATGCTCCCCTGATAACATTGCTGATAAAAGATCACAGGAAACAATGTACTTGATTAGAAAACCGAACTCTTTAATAAATTTACCCGCTCTTAATTAATAAAACCGACAAAGAAAAAAATAACTTGCATAAAATAACTTATTTTGGTAGCTATAATTGAGAATACTAATGTCAACAATGAGGGCAAACTGAATGACTAAATTCATCCTTACGCTGTCTATTATCCTTGGTCTTACAGGGTGTGTTTCGCAGAAACAACCACTTTCTCTTGATTACATCGCAGGTAATGAAACATTTCATTTATCCAAACCTTGTATAGAACAAGCTCTTCCTGTAGGAGAAGTCGGTGATGATTTAGCTGTGAATGCCAATAACATTTTTATTAAGGTTAAAAAAGGACTGAATTGTAGTGACCGGTTCAAACTTTTTTTAGCAAGAAACTTAGGGAAAGAGTTGTTTATTTACTTTGACGGTAAGCCAGTCATAAAAACCAGACTTGTTTCTATGATTCATCCAGAAGAAGGCTTCCATCAAGCAGTAGAATCGAAATCATTGTCAGATGGAATTCTTAGATCCTTGAATTAATGAAAAGCCTATGGTTGCTACTCTTGTGTTTCATTTATCCATCAAAAAAAGCAAACCATAGGCTCAACTTTAAGCGTTGTAAATGATCCTAATGACTTGACCTATAGAGTAACTTTTAAACCTAATACGATCCGTACCAGCACCATTATTATCCGTAATTTGATGTGATCCAGGTCCCGTTGTACTTATTCGTTTCACTCCAGTCGATACGGGATATTCAATTTCAACACCAAAAGCTGATGGGGCCGATGAGTCGGTATCAAAACTTATGGTATATACTGAAATTCCTGAATGCATCCGAAGATCAACCCACGGTCCCCATGTTAATGGCGGTGCCCAACCTTGCCTTATCGTCATAACAACCTCCTTCCCAATCAGACCATAATTACGAATGGTATTTATAAGATAGACTGTCACAGCATATATGCACATTTTTTTATGTATTTTTTCAGTATATATCACATCCTTGTGTGATTTATATAAGTGAATTCAAAAATTATCGCTTTTATCAGAAAAAAACCAAGATCACGGTTTATAAAAAACACAAAATAATTAGACAGAAAATTAACTAAATTCTAATTAATATAAAATTATAACTCATTATAGTAATATTTTATGTAGATTAATGAGTTATTAAATGATATATATCCAAAATGGAGGAAGGTAATGATCTCCATTTCGGATAAAATCAAGCATCTTCAATGATTACGGGTATATTTATGTATATTGGCTCTCTATACCAACTTCACTCTCACTTCCCCCAACTTGTTTAAATATAGTGGCGACATCCAAGTAGCAGGATAAATCTTTCTCTTCTGGACGTAAAATATAAGGAATTTCACCTAACTGTGGTGCATTAATATGACGGCGTAACCTATCCATCACTTTCGTATAGTGTGATAAACCAGGATTAATTCTGTTAGCTACCCATCCTACTAATTGCAATCCATCATTTATTATTGCCTGCGCGGTTAAAATTGAGTGATTTACACAGCCAGGCTGAATACCAACAACTAAAATGACAGGGATTTTTTCCCGAATCACCCAATCAAAATAAAAAGTTTCATCATCCAGTAATACACGCCAACCACCGTTACCTTCAATAATAACGCGATCTGCTTTATGACTAAGATTATTTAATCCTTTTTTCATCTGTTCGAAATCAACCTGATTGCCTTCACAATAGCTGTTTTTCCAGATAACTGGGTTAATTTCTTCATATTTAAGCGGAACGGGAGAAGATTTTTGTAGGATCACACCATCTCGATTACGCATACCTTCTTCTGTTTCATACCCTTCTGTGGCGATAGGTTTATACCCTACTGCCGTTGCTCCATCACGATTAAAAGCTTGCAATAATGCACGGGTAACAATTGTTTTACCTATGTTGGTATCTGTCCCCGTAACAAATAGGCGCGTTAACATAAATTCTGTTTTCCATAATGACAGATAGAACCCGGTTAATGAGCGCTTAAGTCTAGAGGATGCAACGATAAGGGAGATTGCGTTAGCTCAATGTTTTGTTTAATTGCTACGCCAATTTAGCGAAAAAATTCATATAAAGTTAATATTACAGCCAGAGAATTTCTATCAAGTATATTATCCTTTCATTAAACTGATCAACAATGAACCATCATATAACGCTTTTTTAACTGATGCTACCGTGGATAATGTACCTGAATTATTGAATTTTGTTGCAACTAATTCAATCTGTTTACTATAGGCAGGCAAAGCGTGTTGTTGAATACATTCACTAATCACCGGATACAAAACTTGTTGTGAAGCATTAAGAGGAGAACCTATCAAAATTTTTTCTGGGTTAAATAAATTGACCATAATTGCGATAATATGCCCAATTTTTACTCCGATATCACGAATAATATCTACTGCCAGCGTATCACCGTTATTAACCGCCTGACAGAATGACTCAACGGTCAGTGGTTCACCGTTTAGTAAGGAATCTGGAACCATTGCCAACTGCCGTTTTGCTCTGGATAAAATATGGCTGATGCCTACAACCGTTTCCAGACACCCCAAATTCCCACAATAACAGCGTTCACCATCAGGTTCAGCCTGAATATGCCCTACTTCCATGACACCACGATTGCCAGCATGCAATGTTTGCCCCGCAATCATCACGCCAACGCCAACATGTTCATCAATGACCATTTGAACAACATTCTGACAATTTTTTGCTGGGCCATATAATGATTCAGCTATCGTCCAGGCGGTTATTTCATGTTGAAGAAATACCGGTAATCCGGTGCGACGATGCAGATATTCTCCTATTGGCAATTCCTGAACCTGGTAATAAGGGAAACTGTGAATTAAACCTTGAGTCGGATCAACAATCGCATTTACCGTCATGCTAATTGCCGTCAGACGCTCAAGACGAGATTGATAGCGACCAAAAAATGCATCAATCTCATCAATAATACTATCTAAAAAGGATTTTTCCTTGTTGACCGGTAATGGTAAAACATCTTCAACAATTAACTTGCTACTTAAATCACGCAGTCCCAATATTAAACTTCCCAAGTTAATACTGACACACAGGAAATGCCAACTTTCAGAATCAAGCTTTAGTCCGGTCGCCGGGCGCCCTCTAAATCCTAAATCCAAAAATTCCGTTTCCATGACTAAGTGTGCATCAACCAATTCACGGACAATCTTAGTAATACTGGCTGGAGCAAGTTGCGCTTTTTTGGACAGCTCAATACGGGAAATTGGACCATATTGATCAATTAACCGATAAACAGTACCAATATTAATCTGTTTAATCTGATCAATATGCCCTGGTTGTCCATCCATTATTTACCTTCGTTATACTCTAATTAATTCACGTTTCAAAATAATTGTTAGCTGATTATGTCGAGGTTTTAGGTAAAAAGTATGATTCTTGCAATAAATATGTGATATTCAGCACGAAGTTTAACTTAATTCTACTTATTTTTTCCATGCAAAATATTAGAGATGAGTAGGTTTATCAGCCTGTCTGCGGCGGCCGATATTGGCCGGTTTTTGTGATTTACCAACCAGACTTCAGAGCAAGAGTGGTTATCAGCTAATGGAATATACTGGACACCATCCACTTTCATTCGGGTAAAAGATTCCGTCACAACACTAACGCCTAATCCAGCAGAAACCAGCCCAAGAATAGTCATCGCTTCGCCTGCTTCCTGTGAAATCATCGGCGTCACGCCTGCTTGAGCAAGTAATGTGATGATTTCATCATATAAAGCAGTCCCCACTTCGCGCTCAAAAAACACCATCGGATAGCCCGACAACATTTCGAGCTTTATTCCCTGTGGAGCATATTCCAACAAAGGATGTCCATCATAAACAGCAAGCATAAAAGGTTCCCGAAATAATAGCCGATACTCAAGGTTATCGGGTAATTGGGTATTACGCATGATGCCAACATCAATCCGTCCAGTCAGTAATGGCGCAATCTGCTGTTTAGTATTCATCTGATGCATATGAATAGCGACTTCTGGGTAACGTTCCCGAAATTGCCGTAAACTCAGAGTGACCTTATTCATAAAAGGTATCGTAGAGGTGAAACCGATAGATATTTCGCCTAATTCCCCTTTTTGCATTCTTGCTGCTTTTGTTGCCGCAGCATCAACCTGAGCCAGGATCTGATAAGCTTCTTTTAGAAACATGTTACCTGCCGGCGTCAAACTCACATTCCGGTTATTACGTTCCAACAACCGCGCATTTATACTATTTTCAAGTGATTGAATCTGCTGGCTTAACGGCGGCTGTGAAATATTAAGCCGTTCTGCCGCACGACCAAAATGTAATTCCTCTGCCACTGCAATAAAGTAGCGTAAATGCCGTAACTCGATAGCCATAATCACCTTTGAGATCTAATACATATCATTGTTAATGATTAATATATTAGACAAAATATTTTACAATTCATATGCTTGATCTTCATCAAAATATAAGCCCGCTAATGAGTTCAGTAAGGAAATTATGTGAGCGCCAGCCCTAGTAGTAATACCAGCCTTAGTAGCAATAATAGCAGTATCAGTGAAAATCTGACTCCCGGTAATCATCTTGTCCAAAATGTTCAAAATAAGAAAAATCATCTTCAGAAAGATGATCCTCTGTATGTTAAAGTGACATTGTCACTCTTTACCGTAGGGTTAGCTGCATTTGCCCTACTCTATTTCGTTCAACCAATCTTACCCATGCTGTCGGATGATTTTGGTGTTTCTCCTGCTACCAGTAGTTTATCTTTATCCCTTTCAACTGGCATGCTGGCATTGGGCTTATTAATCACCGGTCCTCTGTCTGATGCTATTGGCCGTAAAAATGTGATGGTCACGGCACTATTTGCCGCCGCACTTTTCACTTTACTCAGTGCATTTATCACCAGTTGGCATGGGATTCTGGTTGTACGCGCTCTGGTTGGTTTGTCTCTCAGTGGCGTAGCCGCCGTGGCAATGACTTACCTTAGTGAGGAAATCCACCCTAACTTTGTTGCTTTATCAATGGGACTTTATGTGAGTGGTAATTCTATTGGTGGCATGAGTGGGCGATTAATATCAGGTGTTATCACTGATTATTTCTCATGGCGGGTTTCTGTCATCGTATTAGGTTTATTGGCATTAATTGCGGCAATGATGTTTTGGCGCATGTTACCTGAATCGCGCCATTTTAGGCCAAGCTCTCTCAAACCTAACTCTTTATTAATCAATCTGAAATTACATTTTCGTGATAAAGGATTGCCATTACTATTTTCTGAAGCCTTTTTACTCATGGGTGGCTTTGTTACCCTATTTAATTACATAAGTTATCGTTTATTGGATTCGCCTTATCATTTCAATCAGTCAATTGTCGGTATGTTGTCCATTGTTTATTTGGCAGGAACATACGGCGCATCCAAAGCAGGTACATTAACCCATCAATATGGACTCGGAAAAGTGCTGATCGCAACGATAAGTATGATGCTAATCGGTACGCTTATTACCTTATTCTCATCTGTGGTGACAATTATCATTGGGATGATAATCCTCACTTTCGGTTTCTTTGCTGCACATGCTGTTGCCAGTGGTTGGGTCGGACGTCGTGCTCGCCGAGCCAAAGCACAAGCGTCTTCCCTTTATCTGTTTTGTTATTACTTGGGTTCAAGTGTAGCGGGCACTTTTGGCGGTATATTTTGGCTCCAATTAGGTTGGAATGGGGTTGTTTTATTTATTGCCATTCTTATCCTTTTGGCTCTATTTTTCGGGTTTAAACTCGCCAAACTTCCAGAGGCAAGATAATAGAAGACAAGCATTTTTTATCCGCCAGGTAATGTCCTTCATTTTCTGATTTGTCAAAAATTAATGTGTTTTTTTGCGACGATATTAAAAAGCGTGACAACATTGTTCAACAAAAAAACAAACATTAATGCTCATATATAAGGAAGAGTTAATTATGGGAAATTCCAGATTTGAAGGTTTCACTAAAGAGGAAATAAAATTGGCATATGAATTTGATATGCTAAATCAATCTATGGTGATAGCAGAAGCGAATGCCTATGCGTTGCAAAAGCAGTTATATCGCCTTAGCGAACCACAAAAACTGCTAAATAAAATAGGTCGAAATGCACTGGTGGAGATTAAAGACACGATGATACGTTCAGTGCCTGCTTCAATATGTGCCGGGTTGGCAGGTGCTGCTACGGCATCAGGTGGCCCCGCTATCTCTTTTCTCGCCAGTGCGGCAGCGGGAAGTATTGGTGGAGAATTGGCAAAACCTATTACGTCAAGAACCGGTGTTCACACTCAGTTGTATCCGACCTGTACCGGCAATACAATTAAAAACATTGAGCAAGAGGTACAGAGGAAATTACAAGGCAAATTGAGTGGTTACCCCAAGCTACATGAACTATACCGTACCTATATCAACAAAGAATATACGCGGGATTTTGTACTTGATACCGCACTGGCAAATACACCTGATGTGGTTACCAGTGCTATAACAGAAGGTGTCAATAACTGGACGGCGGGTACTTTCAGTTCCATGCTGAAATATGGCCCAATACCGGTTGCGGCTTTAACTGCGGCAGCGGGATTAGATCCTCGTGGTATTTATAATAAAGGCAAAGATACACTTCATGCTATGGCTAGCATAAAACCTGGGCCACACGCAGGAGGTAATCTGAAAGCGAAAAAACTGGAAAAATTACTATGTACTTATCAGGAATATTTACCCTATCTGGAGCAAAATTTATTTCGCGCACGAGATTGCTTAACGAAATTGATTAAATTGCTGAACAGCAATCTGGATAGAAAATTAAATGTTGAAGCATTCATGAAGAAATCCCCTAATCTTGTCTTATCATATAAGAACGCTCACATGGCATCTCAAGAAATTATCAATATGCTTGAGTTATTGATTATGCTGGAAAAAGAAAGAGAAAATCAGGTAGTCAGGGAAACCTGTTTATAAAATTAATCCTCTTTTAGGTACGTTAACGCAAACCAAGTGACCTAAGAGAGGGTTTTAATCAAGGTGGTGTACTTGACGGTATCTAAAGCAATTACGGGGCTTGAAGTCCAGCGGAACGAAAATGTACGCTAAGGCCATTCTTCCAACTCGGATGGCTGCTTTAACGGTCTGAGCTGGCCATTCAGAACCTGCTCTGCCAAGGTAAACGAGTAGTGGCCCAGCATGTTCACATGCTTATGACTGAGCGGGGATAATCTGGCTTCGTCCTCTTCTTTCACATCCTCGCCCTGTTGTCGTAAGTGGTCCAGGGCTGCCTGTATATAAATAGTGTTCCACAACACCAGAGCGTTGGTCACCAAACCCAGTGCGCCAAGTTGATCTTCTTGGCCCTCCCGATACCGTTTCCGTATCTCACCGCGCTGCCCGTGGCAGATGGCCCGAGCGACTGCGTGACGACCTTCGCCGCGATTCAATTGTGTCAAGATTCGGCGGCGGTAGTCTTCATCATCCACGTAATTCAGCAGGTACAGAGTTTTGTTGATCCGGCCAGCTTCAATGATGGCTTGCGCTAGACTGGAAGGACGCTCGCTTTTCAATAGTGATCGGATCAGCTCAGAGGCCTGCACGGTACCCAGCTTGAGCGAACCCGCGATGCGCATCATGTCTTCCCAGTGATGTTCTATCTTTTGCGGATTGGCGCAACTGCGGGCTAGGTCATTCAATACGCCGTAGTTCGCGTCTTTGTCCACGCGCCAAAATACGGACTCACCGGCGTCAGCCAAGCGCGGTGAAAACTGATACCCCAACAGCCAGAATAAGCCGAACACCATATCGCTGGCACCAGCGGTATCGGTCATGATCTCCACCGGATTAAGGCCCGTTTGCTGCTCCAGCAGCCCTTCCAGCACAAAGATGGAGTCCCGTAGTGTTCCTGGAATGACAATGCCGTGAAAGCCGGAGAACTGATCTGAGAGAAAGTTGTACCAGGTAATCCCGCGGCTAGAGCCAAAGTACTTCCGGTTGGGGCCGGCGTTTATGGTGCGAATGGGCGTGATAAACCGCATGCCATCAGCAGAAGCGACTTCACCTCCACCCCATTTTTTGGCTAGGGATAAAGTCGATTGGTAATCCACCAATTTGGCATTGGCCTTCACGAGAGTCTCAGCTCGGAGGTAATTCTGCTTGACCCAGTTCAACCGATGTCGGGTTAACGCAGGCACATGATGTTTGATCAGAGGCTCCAAGCCGATATTGCAGGCCTCCGCCAATAACACCGCGCAAACGCTGATGCTCAGCTCCTCGGTGCGGGCATTGGATTCGCTGACATGGATAAATTCGTCGGTAAAGCCAGTATGAGCATGGATCTCCAACAGCAGCTCGGTGAGATCCACGCTAGGCAGCAAGGCGTCAACCTGTTTAGATAGCAAGGCGAGACTCGGCGGCACATCCAATTTATCAAAATGTGTGATAGTTAGCGTTGGACGCTTGCTGGATAGGTCCAGCTCAACCGCCTTGTTGTCATCAAAGTTTTCAGCCACTTGTTTGTAGGTAACATCCAGTTGGCGAACCAGGCCATCGATGGCTTCTTTGGGGTTCAGAGGGTGACCAAGTGACCGGCACACCTGAATGCGGTTGGCCTGCCATTCCACGCCTTGCAACAGTTTGGCCCTCGGATCTCCCCAACGATCACTGTTCTCGACGTAAACATCACGGCGGCGCAGACTGTCTTGCAGCTTATCAAGAAAGCAAAGCGTATAACCCCGTTTAGTCACTCGCCCATCTTTGTCAAACACTAGGCGTTTCCAGGGATTGGAAACAATGTCCAGCGGTGCCTCTTCTAGCAGCTGCTTGCGTGATTCCAGCATACGAGCCAAATATTGGTGAGCTTCCAAAGTCGCTTCGCCTGCCGGAGCTGCTTTAAACTCGATATCACACAGTAACTTCGCCAAGAAGCGTCTAACCCGGCCATACTGCTCCACCATTTCATCCTGAAAGTTATTGTCGTAGGGCCTCGCGAGTTCATGAACAGTGGCAATGGATTCCGCCAGTTTTTCACGCGGCATTCTGGCAAAGATAGCCGATCTCAACAGTTCATCTTGCATGTTCTCATTGAGTATCAAGGCGCAAACTTCAGCCAGGGTTAACGCTGATTTATCCAGGTCCTTCAGTGTCCGTAGTCGCTTTTTTTGTCCTAGTTTTTTGGCCTCACCGGCAATGTAAGTGATCAGTAAATCCAGCACGTCCAAAGCCTCATCAAGTGCGATGGTTTCATACGCCTTGGCAAACGCCACCAGGATGGCAGTGCGCTTGCTCTCTGGCATACGGGCGATCTTGTGCATGGAGAGCATACCGGCGTGACGAGCGATATTTTGAGGAAAGTTCCCAGGAATCGAACACAGCCAAGTTGTAAGGCGACACCGAAACGGTTTTGATCGCCGCGTCGCTGAAGGAGAAAGGCAAGGTCAGCTTCATCCAGATGAAAGTAGCGGGCCAACTGCACTTCATTCGGTTCGCCCGTGAATTGCCCATAGCTGGCTTTCTGTTCCGAGGTTAAAAAATCAACGGGCATGTGTTCCCCCAACCAAAGTGGCGTAAATCGCGAGCGATTGAAGTGTCTAATAATTTATAACATTGTGGACATCATAAAGTGATCAGCATAAACTGTCTATTAAATCACTTAATAACTATTTATTAGACACAAAGTCTACTAATCGATTTAGGAGCCAAAGTAGCTATGAGACACTTCGGATATGCTCGAGTCTCCACCAGTCAACAGTCACTTGATATACAGGTTAAGGCTCTTCTGGGCGAAGGCGTCCATGCCAACCGAATTTTCACTGACAAGGTATCAGGTAGCCATGCAAATCGCGAAGGTCTCCAGATGCTCCGGCTTAAAGTGGAAGAAGGCGATGTTATCTTGGTGAAGAAACTTGACCGAATGGGCCGTGATACAGCTGATATGATCCAGCTAATCAAGGAATTTGATGAAATGGGTGTATCCATCCGGTTCCTCGATGATGGGATCAGCACTGAAGGGGTGATGGGGAAGATGGTGGTTACTATCTTGTCAGCGGTCGCCCAAGCTGAACGTCAGAGGATACTAGAGCGAACAAACGAAGGCCGCGTAGAAGCAAAGGCCAAAGGAGTTAAATTTGGTCGAAAACCTACGATTAACAAAAAAGAAGTGCTTTCCCTTCGTCAGCAAGGTCTTGGGGCTACAGAAATTGCCAGAAAGTTAAACATTGGTCGCTCTACGGTTTACAAAATAATTAATAATAAACAGGCTTGAGATAATGAGTATTCAGATAGATACAGTTCGTATATCCGGATTTAGAGGAATATCAAATATTGAGATAACTCTTCCAAGAGTAGCCGTTTTACTAGGGCAAAACAATGCTGGAAAAACGTCAGTAATAAAGGCGTTGCAGTTAGCAATGGGTGACTACTCGCGTTACTTATCTGATGAAGATTTTCATATAGGCGAAGATGAAAAACGCCAAGAAGCTATCACTGTCGATCTTCGTTTTATAGCAGTTGACGATGGTACTAGAGCTAAAGAATTTTCAGAAAATTGGCAGCGGGTATTTGGCGATAAAATTCAGTCGGAGCCTGATGGGAGTCAGTTTGTAGCTATACGGACTGTTGCAAAACCAGATCGAGTGAAGGGCGGCTACATTGTTGAGCGGTTTCATTTGGATGCATGGCCAGAACGTACTGGCTGGCAAGATGTTCGGATTAATAATAAGAACAGATTGGGTAAGCGATTGGAATCTGTGCCTTTTATTCCGATTGATGCGCAAAGAGATATACATAATGAATTGAAAGAGAAGTCTTCATTTGTGGGGCGAGTGCTATCAAGTGTTGAGTACGACGATAAAGACGTTGCTGAGTTGGAACGGATGGTGGCCGAAGTCAATAAAGAAGCTATCGAGAAGAGCGAACCACTCAAGCGATTGAAGACCCACCTAGACAATTTAAATCAATCATTTGAAGGCTCGGGCCAAACAGAGCTTACCCCGTTTCCGAAGAAGATACGAGATCTATCAAAGCGGTTTAGTGTGAATTTCGGTGAATCTGATAAGAGCTCATTCTCAATGGAATATCATGGTATGGGTACGCGTAGTTGGGCATCCATGTTGACCGTAAAAGCCTTTACCGAACTCTTAGCCAAGAATCACGAAGAGGAAGCAGAGCCGTTTTTCCCAATTATGGCCGCCGAAGAACCTGAAGCACACCTGCACCCGAATGCGCAGAGGACGCTGTATAGGCAACTTATCGATGTGCCTGGACAAGTGATTATCAGTACTCACTCACCCTATATTGCCGGCTTGGCAGAGCTGCATGAAATTAAGTCCCTAAGCAAGCCAGAGAATTCGGTTCAGGTATATCAGCTAAGAGATGAGTTTGAAGACGATGATCTAAGAAAATTGAAAAGAGAGGTGGTTCACTCTCGTGGTGAACTATTGTTTTCAAAAGCAATAGTCTTATCGGAAGGAGAAACTGAAGAACAAGCTCTACCTGAACTGTTTGAGTCCTATACTGGAAAGCACCCCTTTTCGCTTGGAATAAACTTCGTAGGAGTTAATGGTTCAGGAGCGAAGTATCGTCCTTTTCTTATTTTGGCGAAAGATCTCAACATACCAGTGTTCATATTTAGTGATGGTGAAGAAAAAACGGTTAAAGAGCTCAAGAAGAATTATGAAAAAGTGTTTGGGCCTACTGATATCGAGAAAGCTCCTAATATCACCATACTTGAAGGGACTGATTTCGAAGGCTATCTGTTAAACCAAGGCTTTAATGAGTTGATAGAACAAACTATTCAGGAAATCGACGGTAATGATGCAATAGATAAGTGGATTGGGAAAAAAGATGGCGCATTGTTAAAGCGGATTAAAACTGATAAGCCAAGCTGTGGAACCTGTAAGCAGCCAATTTTTGAAGATGTGCAGAGAGATTACTCCGGTGATGATGGGCGAGTTCAAGCAATTCTCGAAATTCTGGATTCACGCAAGCCGCTTTATGCAAAGGCAATTACTGATAATCTGATTAAATTGCCGAAAGAAAGCTTTCCTCAAAAGATCATTGAACTATTCAAACAAATTGAGTCAGGAGTCTGATATGAATCTATCGAATGCTCAGCGCCAGATCGTTGAAGCTCCTATGGATACAGCCATTCAAGTACTTGCATCAGCAGGTTCAGGTAAGACGCGTGTGTTAACAGAGCGTGTTCGACATATTTTGGGGAAAACAAAAAAAGACGGTGTTATCGCTCTTACCTTCACGAATAAAGCAGCAGAAGAAATGAGTGTGCGTTTAACTGACTTCGATCAGGTAGAAGACAGAACTTGGATCGCCACGATTCATTCGGTCGCGCAGCGTATTTTGGAGAAATATGGCCATACCGTTGGTTTGCCATCGGAGTTGCATATATATGATAGAGATAAAGACCGCATGGAAGTCTTTATGCAGTCTTTACGTGAAGATGGCATTGATATAGATGACTATCTTGCCATTACAGATTCAAAGGAACTAAAAAGCAGGGAAAGAAATCTGCAATCCTATATGGATATATTCTCGAAAATAAAAAGGGAGCTGCTTACCGAGCTCGAAGTCACTGAGTTATACCCAAATAACAATATCTGGAAAATATATCAGGATTATCAGACTGCATTACTCAATAGTGGCGGTATCGATTATGACGATATTTTAGTGTATGCGCATCGAATACTACTCACACATGACTGGATAGCAAAAATATACCGCTCACAGTATAAACATGTCTGTGTTGATGAAGCCCAAGATCTTAATAAAGCACAGTATGAGTTTATCAAGGTGCTTTGCGGTGATGTGATAAAAAGTGTTCTGATGGTAGGAGACCCTAATCAAATGATTTATGGGTTTAATGGATCATCAAAAGACTACCTCTGTTCAAGTTTTATTAATGATTTTACGCCTCAACAGTTTGAGCTGAAGGAAAATTATCGCAGTACCAAGGCGGTTATTCGTGCGGCAAACAAGTTGCGGCCAGGATCACAAGCAGAGATTGATTATGCCTTAGAGGGTGGCGTTAGCATTTCAGAGTTCGATTCTGAAGAGGATGAAGCTGCGGCAGTTGTTGCCACTATAAAGTATCTTCTGGAATTGAAAGTTCACGATGAGATTGAAGGCGAGATTTCACTGAACAATATGGTCGTGATTGGCCGTAATCGGTTTGTTTTTGGCAAGCTTGAAAAATGCCTTGAAGATAATTCGATACCTTACTCTTTGAGAAAAGGAGAGAGGCAGCTTGAGCCCTCAACTAGATTCGGAAAGGTCTTGGACTATGCCATTAGAGTGAAGTTGAATTCTAAAGATTGGGTGGATGGGAAAAAGTTATGCCAAGTACTGAGTATCTCTGAGCCAGCCAACTGGACAACTAATGTATTGCGAGAAATGGCAGCTCAAATTTCATCAGCAGTAGATGAGTACTCTGCGATATTCGAAAAACTTCTTTCTACTATCGATAACTTAGATATTGAAAACCCTAAAATTCCCAAGCTAGTAAAGGAGTTTAATGACCTTCTCACATCGTTAGTTGAAAATCACAACGGTGTTTCGGACGATAAAATAGAAGACGTTAAGCTGAGTATCGAAGAACTTAAAGAGTTTAGTGGTACGTGGACCCGATTCAAGCGTAAGGGCTTAGGTGATTCATTGGTGGCATTTAGAAATTCATTGGCATTAGGTCAACTTTCTGAAAGTAGTATAGATGAAGGCCTAACTCTAAGTACTGTGCATACGATGAAGGGTTTGGAAAAGGATATTGTATTTTTGATAGGGATGTGCGAAGGGGTTTTTCCTGATTACAGGGCTAGGACGGCCAAAGAGCTCGAAGAGGAACGCAATAACGCTTTTGTTGCGGTGACGAGAGCGAAGCGTTGGCTGTACGTGTCTTATCCTAAGCAGAGAATGATGCCTTGGGGTGATCTTAGGTTTCAGCAGAAGTCCCGCTTCATTAGTAAAATAGAGTAAGTACTTTGAAAGTATCCAATGGAGTTAATTACTTACCTTAGAGTACGTTTTCGTTCCATTGGACTTCAAACCCCATTACCAACCCTCTTGGTATATACCCGTCATCTTTCAAGTTGCCTCTTTGTTGGCTGCACTCACTCACCCCGGTCACATAGTTACCTATGCTCCCGGGGATTCGCTCCCTTGCCGTCGCGATCCATCTTGAAATCCATAGGGTATAGCTCACACAACTAAGCCATTCACTAATTAATAATGACTTGAAAATCTGTAGAAATTAAATTTGCTAAAAAATTTGAACTCACTTTATTTTTTACAAAAAAAGAGAGATTTGGAAATATAGAATCTTTACCACTATAACTTAATTCACCCTCTTTTATAATATAACAACAGGGTTCAATTAAATTTATGCTGTACTCTCCAGCTCCTGTATCATCGGAATATATACCAAAATTATCAAAACCGTTCTCAACATATTCCCCATTATTGAAAAACCAATCTTGAGTTGGCTGCTCCCTAGACATTTCTGCGGTAAAATTTCGGGGAGTGAAAAACTGAGCTTTAAACGTAAATGCAAGATAAAGATTTGAAATATTTGGATAACAAAATAAGTTGCGAAATTCTGAAATATTCTGGCCATCTAACCATATAAATCCTGGAGTACCAATGCGAAAATTCAAATTCTCCGCATTCCATTTCTCTATCTTTCTATCGGGTGCTAATGGGAATTTCATCACGATACCATTTGGAGCATATTTGTTTACATAAATATTAGTCATCATTGTGCCTCATCTTTTAATTTATACCCGTTATCCTTCAAGTTGCCTCTTTGTTGGCTGCACTCGCTCACCCCGGTCACATAGTTTTCTATGCTCCCGGGGATTCGCTCCCTTGCCGCCGCGATCCATCTTGAAATCCATTGGGTATATTTACTTGGCTCAATAGCCCCAACCTTGTTTATTATCTCTTTTTCACAGTATAATGCCATAATCGGATTACCGCTAATACTCCACGATCAAAATTACTTCACATTCATCACACTGTTAGAAAAAATAATAAAATCCCGAGATTTATTCAGGTAAATGCAAAATATTCACCTACTGAAAAATTATTATCAGCACTGATATCAATATTAAAATAATATACAGCAAGATTATTCTCATATGAAAATAAACAGGAACTCGGACAACAAGAATACGCTAGATTAATACCTTAAAAACCTTTTGGGATTTTAGCTCGATATTTCTGCCTACATTGAAAAAAGATTCCCAACAACTTTTACTAACGTGTTGCATGTAACGTTTTTTTGATTATATTAGTTACATGTCACGAGGGTGAAGTATGAATAAAATTGCAGATCGTGTCAAAAAACACAGACAACAGCTCAGGATGTCAGGATTAAGACCCATTCAAATATGGGTGCCTGATACACGCCTTCCTCATTTTAAAGAGGAGTGTCGGCGTCAAAGCCATCTGGCTATGGCAACACAGGATAAGGAAACCGATACACTATTAGAAAATGCGATAAATGAACTAGCTGATTCAGGAGACTGGGAGTGAAGTGGGAGAAAAAAATCATCATCACATAACTTCTTGCAAAATAGTTTTAAATTCAATTTTCGACTTCTCATAAAAGGCGACACAGACGTCGCCCCCTAGTTATTATTTCGTTCAGCCCGCAGAATCTTTATATTGTCAAACGGCCTCGTAACACATTACGGGTGTTAATGGACGATTGACTAAATAGATTTCCGGTACTATTTCGAAATGCTTGGTTCACTTCAACGGCTCGAATAGAGGGATGAACATTTATCGCTACGTTTAATTTCTTTTTTCGTGCCGGGGTCAATAATTTGTCCTATCATTCGGCCGGAAAGATCATAAGACTGGTCCGTAATGACATGGTTTACATCAACTTTACGGAGTTGCCGATGTGTATAAATGGAGGTCACATTTTTCGATTCCATATGTGTACCATCAAAACCCGTCACCGTAGAGTTTGTCGTCATCTCACTATCTGAATATTCATATTTAAATGTGGTAACCGTTTGTTGGTTATTCATCACCGACGTTATTTTTGCTAATGAACCATGAGATTTGTTTGTCGGTGAATTAACATAGTTAAAGGTCCTGACTATTTTACTGTCTATCGTCTCTGAGGCTTTACTGACATATTCCTTAACATAAGCGCCGGTAAAAGTGGGCAGTTTTTGATACGTGTAGGAAGTCACTCTATTTGCGACACTTTGAGCAGCATCAGGTGATCCTTTTTGCGTAATTGATTTTAAAAACCGGGAAAAACCCAATGGATCGGCAGGGCAATTATTACCTTCACCATTCACCGGATAATAAACGTATTCTTTCTGTATCCCACTGGTCTCAGTAATAAGTAAAGTATTTCCCCAATCATCGATTTTAATATTAACACTCTCTTCTCGTGAAGTATTGGTCTGTAAATCTGTGTAACGCGTTAACACATGAGAGGGTTGTTGTAAATTTTCTGGTTGTTCGGAAAAGCTTTTTGACGAATCTTCATTGTAAGTAATTTCTGTTGTGATCCTCTTATTATCTTGTGTTTTTGCTTCTTTGGTCATTAAATGAAATTTATCAAACACTCTTTCTGTTACTGAAATAACATTTTGACCGTTTAAAACACGTTCAATGGATGAATAGGTATATTTCCCTGTAACCAGATACAAATTATCTTGACTGGAATCAAAACTTGTCCGGCCAGAAGAATAGCCCAAGAAATTATGTACTGAACTATATTCATAGGATTTGCTGATCGCAGGCTGCCCATTACCAGGTTGAATAGTCAATGCAGCAGCATAAGGAATAGATTCCGTGTCCGTCACTTTATGTCCATTCTCTTTATAACTTACCAGCTCAACATAACCTGTTGGTGTACGAAAAGCGCTAATAACCGGAAATACCCCTTTTAATGTCTGATAAGTCATCTTAAATCTGGCAGAATCAATAGGACCAGAAGCATCATAAGGTACAGTCACAGTAATGAGGTAATCATTGCGATAATCGAATACAATTTTCGCAGAGATATTATTATCATCTGGGTATTCAACTGATGTACAATTATTTCCAGAGTAATTAAGTTTAAGGTAAGTCTTACCCGTCACCCGGTATTTTATTTCGGATAATGCAAATCTTGAATTATAAATTAAATCAAATGCTTCACCATCTGGAAATTCAAGTGCAACCGTTTTCGCAATATCACTTGATCCAATTCGTTTAAGTGTCTCTATAATGCCATTTTTGTTATAAACATAAAAGGTATTGCTATCGAGTTTATATACACGTAAATCTTTTAATTTTTTATCTTTAAAGCTAATATCATTATTATTAGGTGGCAATGGCTTACATTTAAATTGCTCTCCATTTGCTCGGCTAAATGTGAGTGTTTTTACATCCAATGTTGTTAATGAAAATCGCCAACCAATACCAAACCCATTATTTAACGTTGTTAATGGCGAGAATGACAGATTAAGTACCTGTTCAATGTACGCTTCCCATCCGTATCTTCGAACGTCATTTTTGCCATTAGGTATTCTGTACTTGTTCTATTACTACTATACCCTATGGATTTCAAGATGGATCGCGGCGGCAAGGGAGTGAATCCCCGGGAGCATAGCAAACTATGTGACCGGGGTGAGCGAGTGTAGCCAACAAAGAGGCAACTTGAAAGATAACGGGTATAACATAACGATAGATAATTTCAGGAATACTCTTCACACTGTTCTGATAGTTTTCATTTGTACAGCAATCTCCCGCATGATTTATTACCGGCTCCTCAGTAAAAATATCAGCACTATAAACACCATTTAATAACCCAAGATCATATCGATTTCTTATATCTGTTGTTGTCCATCCTGAAGGCATTTTTAATTGGTCATATATGAGGCTATCACTCAATGCAGCCACCTGAATCGATCTTTTTTCAGCATCACTAAGTGCTAATTTTACCCAATCACCATTCCTATATTCTTGTTTAAGTACAGAGATTTTTACCATACATTGATGACGCCCATTAGCATAAAAATTGTCATCAGTTTTTTCAATGGTAAATGTTGTTATTTTCTTTTCCATCACACTCTCCATAATATTGTGAATTAAGCTATAATAGAAAGAATATCAAGTTCAAAGCCATAATATGGCCCTTGCAATTCGGTAATAATTCTGACACGATAACGTTTTGATAAATCGTCTTCAAATTCCTTCAAAGCGTTCATGATAAATTCGCTATATTTCCCTTGTGCAAAAAAGATAAATTGCGTGGTTGAAGGATTGATAGAAACATATTTACCCAGTGCATGGCGTAACGTCTTAATAAATAGTGAACCATCTTCATTTAATTCGAATAATTTTCTGTCTGTCGTCGTCCTATCCATAAAATTGCCTTCACCTAAAAGGTAAATATTTATCTCACGATGGTCTCGACGCAGTAAAAACTGTTTATTGATATCCAATTCGAATATTCTTGGCTTAATAGTTTTATCAAGTAAATGGTCTGGAATAACAAATTCAATCAAGAAACAACGCCCATTCACGATAATAGGCAAATGTTCTCGATCAATTGAGAAACAACACAAATTTCCAACCCACGAAGAGCCTTCTGTCTCTGAATATGCTGAATATAAAGCAGCAACCTTACCTTTCTCAAGAATATTCATTATAACCTCTTAATATTAATGGTGAAAAAACAGCATTAAATCAAAAGTCAACTTACAGTTTTGATTTTACATAATTAGTGAGCTCATCTAATGTTGAAATAGAATGATCTGAAAAAAGTTCAGCTTTAAGCATAATGCCATACGTTTCCAATACAAACACTTGAATTTCCACATAGTCAAGGCTGTCAAATTTAAGTGAAACAAAATAGGATTCTGGTGTTATCTCTTCCTCTTCGATATCCTTCATCATTAATATTCTATTTTTTATTGCAGTAAAAATATCACTTTGCGTTGGCATTTCGCTTTCCTTTTATTTCATCTTAGAGATAATTGAAATCTTTGATACAAAAATAGGGTTTTTATCATATAAACATCGATAATAAAAAATACGGATATAATCTTTAGGGCCATTCTTAATCAGTAAAGGAGGATTTAATTCAACACAAATATTTGGAGAAGATCGTAATATTGTACTATTAACAATGTCCTCCCTGATCTTAATCGCTTGTCCGGTATGCAACGTAAAAGATTGATTCAGGTAATCTTGTAACTGGTTAAATTGGTAGTGTTCAAAATTAAGAAAACTTGTCGAATTAATGGCAAGATGAAAAGCAAGTGCATCCAGAAACCATCCAATAGATGTGACACTGGGGAAATAATGTCTAAAGACAGCATATTTTTCACAAACGCCTTTCCTTGTTATCGTCAATTTTTGGCAGTTATCTTGAACAATCCAATTTTCAATTGACTCCATTGTATTTTCTACACTGGTATTGCCGGATAACGCACTTTTTCTGCACGGATTTTCCAATTTAAACGTTTGGCTTTCAGTATCAATTCTCAACTGATGTGGTAATGCAGTATAAACATATTGACGGAATGACGTATCAATATTCAGTATTCCAGATGTAAAGGCGGAAGCTAATTGAGAGAACTGTTGCCTGACATAAAGCAAACTCAACATTCCCTGCACAGGGTGCTGCTGCATATTGTGTAAAAACTCACTTTTCGCCGAATAATGGATAGGATTAAAATCCCCAGAGAAATTCGACCAATGTTCAATGTCTTCCATTTCAAAAATCAACATATCAGTTACCTTACCTTAGAGATAACCAACGCAGCGTTATGTCCCCCAAAACCTGCACTGACATTAAGCGCCACTTCTGGTTGAGCGGTGTAGCAATGTTGATTAGGTAAATAATTAAGGTCGCAATCTGGATCAGCCTGATGTAAATTCAATGTTGCTGGCAAGCAATTTTCAGTTAATGCCTTTACACATACAATAGTTTCGAAACTACCCGCGGCAGCAATAAGATGACCGGTATAAGATTTTGTGCTTGATATAGGTACCTGATAAGCATATTGGCCTAGTGCTGCTTTAATTGCCTGAGTTTCATAAAGATCATTTAACGGTGTAGAAGTACCATGAGCATTAATGTAGTCAATATCTTCCAACGAAATCTGCGCCTGCTCGATGGCTTTGGTTATCGATAATACTTTAGGTTCAATATCTTCTGTTGGCCGGGTTAAATTAGCGGCATCTGAATATTGAGCGTAACCTTTGATTTCCGCCAGAATCGTTGCCCCACGCGCGACAGCCGAATCATAATCTTCCAGGCAAACCACCGCCGCTCCTTCGGCCAATACAAATCCAGAGCGATCAAGACTAAATGGACAACATGCAAGATTGGGGTCCGTTTGTTCTTTCGACAATGCATTCAGTACATCAATACTCCAAATATTACATTCTCGGGTAAGTGATTCAGCGGCCCCGGCAATCATACATTTTGCTCGCCCTGAGCGAATAATTTCAAAGGCATCACCTATTGCCATTGTGCCCGTTGCACAGGCAGCCATAACGGTATTCTGATAACCACGTAGTCCATACATGATCGAACATGCCGCCGTCATGGAACTTGGCATGGTGATAAGATTACTCATGGGATGAGCTAATTTTGTTTTCTTATATTGGCAAGCATGATCTCCGACATTATCAATAGCCCCCCAGCCACTGCCAAGTATTATTCCACATTCATATTTATCGTAATATTCAACAGGTGATATCACCCCAAACGCTTGGGTAAGAGCTTGATACGTCGCTTTCAACGCCATTTTTCCGCAGTCAGAAAGCATATGAGTCAATTTTTTTGGTAATAACTGATAACGGGATGGATTGGGTGCGAGGAAAGAAAAGAAACGTGAATTAATGAATGAGTCGGGAAATTCAATTCTGTGAAATCGATGCTGTTTCTCAATAATACTTTGCCAACATGATTCAACATCTTCACCAATCGGCGTTACCGCTCCCATACCTGTAATAACAACTCGTTGAGTTCTCTGCATATTGGTTACCATTTATACATGGATTGAGAATGTCAATTTTTCTAGCTATAAAATAGGCTAATGAAGACATATCACCATAATCATAAATAAGTATTTTTAATACTCTTGGCTAATAGAATCGTTATTTGTGAATTATGTAAAACTAACTGACAGGTTATTTTCTCTATGTAATAAAACCGATGATAAATATCCACAAACAAATATATTATTATTTTAATATCATTATATTTGGCCTGCAAAATAATTGATTACACCACATTAGGCTGTATTATCATGATAAATCCTGAGAATTTATTTACCATTAACTCATTATTCTGTTTAATAAAGCATATACCCAACCCCCTTGTTTGTAATATACTGCCCACAACTGGATAAATACACAGCACTATACCCAATGGATTTCAAGATGGATCGCGACGGCAAGGGAGCGAATCCCCGGGAGCATAGGGAACTATGTGACCGGGGTGAGCGAGTGCAGCCAACAAAAAGGCAACTTGAAAGATGACGGGTATATACATCTTCATTGTCCAGTTAATGTAATAACATCGGAGACAACATATGGCTGAAACAGGCAAGGATACAGGAGTGTTCAGTGGTAACAAAATCAGAGGCAAGCCCTGACTCAGTGACAAAGCAGCAGCTCGATACCCTCACCGTCGATAAAATTACGCAAAGTATCATTATCATCTCAGCCGGCACAGTTTTTTACCGGCTACAAGAGGGTAAACACGGGGGCAATGGCGTATTTTTTAACCGAGATGGAGGACATACCCGGTACGGGTTAACAAATGGCATAGATGGCAATTTATATCTTGCCAGCTCTCCAAGAACATCGATGAAGGAGGTGTTTCAACGTCTGCCAGCCATTACAGACCGGGAACTGGATGGGTACCATATGGCTACATTGATGACAGAGAAAAATCTACGTATTGTAGACATTACCCGGCTTGCGCCGAAAATGCATATCACCGCCCATCAACTAACCGGCACAGACTACCGGATCACACAGCAACTCGCGGCAAAGCTATCACCGCACGCAGATGGACTGGCTTACGTGTCTAACGTCACGTTTGAGCCTTGCATGGTACTTTGGCATGACGATCCTTCTGGTAAAAACGTGATACACACCAAGGAACTCAAAGTACTCAGGGAATTTGAGTATGAAGGAGAAATTGCCGAAGATATCCTGGTGAACGACCTGGATATTCCCGTAATATAACAAAAATAGGGGAGCGGACATCGTGCCTGCTCCCCTATTTTTTACCATTTACTATGCCGCATCTTGAGTGCCAAACGACTTAGCTAAACGGATTAGCTGCTGAAGTTCATCATCCGAAACGCCACCTTTCAGCAAACCAATAACAGTGAACTCTTGACCTTCTGGTAAACGGTGATTCAGTACATTACGTTTCTGCACGAAAAATCCGTACTGCATTACACCGCTGCAATGACCAAGATGAAACAGGATCTCAGCCACCCCTCTGAGCACACCTTTTTCGCCTTTGCTTTCATCATCGGTGAACTGAAAAGCTGGATAAATAAACTCACCATCGTATTCCAAGGCCAGTAATTTACCTGTGTCCTTTTTCTTTTTAACTGTGACTTTACTGACACCAAGCAAACTCGCTACCTCAGCAGAATTTAACACACCACCATTTTCACGCACGTTGTCAAAAAAGCGCGCACGGCTACGCACTCGATTAAGTAACCTCTTCTTCTCCGGCGTCAGTTCAGCAAGCGCCCGTGCGGGTATCGCCAAAAACAACATATTCATCAGAAACTGATTATCCGGCAACGCTAGCTGACGCTTGATGTTAGCCTTCCCCTTACTGCGAATACCATCAGCCAGCTCCTTAATGATATTCTCAAGGCGATCAGCCGCTGCATCAGCGTCGTCATACTCATGATGAGGTGCCGCTACGTTATTACCGAGTTTGGTCTTCCTATGTAAAGTTTGCATGATGCACCTCAAGTTAACGATTGATAGCATAAAGAATATACACACAATCGTTAATCAATGCAAACTTTATCCATCTGTGCCGTGGGCTATTTCTCCTCTTAGTTTCTTTTTTTTAGCGCTTACATGCCCAATCCAGAGCCTCATCAACTATTGAAGCAAGCTCCATTTCATTAACATCTGTGTTAGCCACTTTAACTTGTTCTACTGTCAGTTCTAAAATGTGTGACCGCACTGCCTCTTCTATAACGCGGGATAAGCTTCCTTGTTCCAACGAGCACTCTTCATAAACATTCATACTCACCTCTTACACGACATAAATCTTCGTTAATACCCGACAGTAGCTGAACTCATGCTATTGATAAATTGTGAATTCATTTACAAAACACGATTTTAACAGTTAAAAATCCGTTAATATCTGAAAAAAATAATACGGTTGTTGAATAAATTTTTTTAATAAAAAAATTAACAATGTTCATATAAATTTTTATAAAAATAAGTCATTAAGGTTATTTTCATCACTCTTTAAACAGGGTGATTAGAAAAATAAAATTATCAGCCAACGACATCTGGAATGAAATAATACATATTTAGCTATAATTAGCTTTGGCTCTACGTTCACCCTAGATCCAATTTCAAGCGTTACAACTTGCAATATCAATCTGAAAAAATGCGTTATTATTGGAGAAATTACGATGAAAAAAACAATAAAAAACATATCCTTATTCACAGGAATAATAATTGGGAGTTTAACATTATCTCATGCAGCAATTATTCCACCCGGTACACAACTGGCAACCAACCAGAATATTGTTCGTCATAATGGTTCAGAACCTGCCTCTCTTGATGTGCATAAAGTTGAAAGTGATGTTGAGTTTGATATTATAAACGACTTTTTTAGTGGATTAATTAGTATAGGAAATGATGGTAAGTTTAATCCTAATTTAGCGATCCGTTGGGAAACTAACGATAATAAAACCTGGGTGTTTCATCTAAGAGAAGGAATAAAATGGTCTGACGGTTCACCTATTACCGCTCATGATGTAGTTTTTAGTTGGAGACGTTTAATTGATCCCCAAATGGCGTCCCCGTATGGCAGTTATATTGAAAACATGTATATAGTCAATGCCAAAGATATTCTTGCGGGTAAGAAAAAAGCCGATGAATTAGGTGTAAAAGCATTGGATAATTTAACGGTAGAAGTAACGTTAGAGCAACCACTATCCTATTTTTTAAATATGCTGGCACACCCAGTTATGGTGCCTATCAGCCAAAAAGCGGTTGAGAAGTATGGTGAAAAATGGACTCAACCAAATGTGTTTGTCAGTAGTGGCCCATTTAAACTCTCTGAATGGATCGTCAATGAGAAGGTGATTGGCGTCAGAAATCCACAATATTGGGATAATGAACACACCGTGATTAATAAAGTCACCTATCTTAACGTCACATCAGAAACAGCAGTGGTAAACCGTTATTTGGCAGGAGAAATAGATATTACAAAGGGTATCCCATCGGTTTTATTCAAATCATTAAAAACCAAATTAGGTAGCCAGATCCATATTTCACCTAAATTAGGCGTTTATTATTACGAATTTAACACCCAAAAAGCCCCTTTTAACGATATCAGAGTCAGACAGGCATTAAATCTGGCTTTAGACAAAGATATCATAACAAATAAAGTCTTAGGGCAAGGCCAAAAGCCAGCCTATAATAATGCTCCACCCAATACAGGCGGAATGAACTTAAAACAGCCTGATTATGTATCATGGACGCAGGCAAAAAGAATTGAAAAAGCCCGGCAGTTATTGAGTGAAGCGGGTTATAACAGAAATAATCCATTGAAATTTAATCTTCTTTACAATACATCAGAGGATCATAAAAGGATTGCTATTGCAGCCACCTCAATGTGGAAGAAAAATCTAGGCGTGGATGCTGTTTTACAGAATCAAGAATGGAAAACAATGTTAGATACCATGCATCAAGGTAATTTTGATTTGGTAAGACACGCATGGATAGCTGATTACGATAATCCTGCTTCGTTTTTAAATAATTATGTCACCAATAGTTCTAATAATACATCATTATATCATAATGATACTTATGATAATCTGATCAGTAAAGCCAAAGCAACAAACAACATAGAATATTTCCAGCAAGCACAAGATATTCTTATAAGAGATGTCCCGGCAATTCCTATTTATTACTATGTTAGTGCCAGATTAGTAAAACCTTATATTGGTGGATATTATATCAGCCCACTCGGGCTTATGTCATCGAAAGATCTTTATGTTATTAAACATGAATAAGACATCGTTGTCATATTAAAATAAAGATTACGGTTTTTAGCCGTAATCTCAGACCGCTTGACAAACCTCATTGAAAATAATGGGGTCTGTTCTTTTCATAATGAATCCTAATACAACCCATTTTCCTCATTGACCCGATTCAATCGCCCGTCAGGGGGTTAGACACTGTATTTGCATTTTCTGCAACCCGCGAAAATGGGCTATTGGGTGATAAATAATAAATCGCTTTGCAATTTACTATAATTTGCTCTATAAATTACAGTAGTCTACATTGTGAAATATTCAGAAATTGCGAGGTGACAACATGGCTGAAACTATCGACCACGGCACCCTCTCACATCTAGTGGAGGCCGGAGCCGTTAAAGGAGCGTACATCGTGGGCCAGCCAGGTGGCTGGGCCGTGATGGTGCGCTATGGAATGCACGAGCGACCACTGGCCGCACAGCGCAGCCGCAATGTGCGGCTATTCCGCAAGTTCGAAACGCTGGTTTCCTACCTTAAAAAAATTGGCATTGCCCGCTTCGACGTGGATTCATCAAACTACGCCCCCGCTCCCCCCAATACCTCAACGCGCAGGCCAGATCGTGCCGAAGCGCTCAAGCGTACCCACGAGGCTGCTGCATATGATGCGTGGTTTCGCGAGCAGGTGCAGCAAGCCATAGATGAACCTGGACCGGGTATCCCTCACACTGATGTCAAGGCCAAATTTGCCGCCAAACGTGAAGCCTTGCGTAAACGCATTGTACAGGGTCGCGCATGAAAATCATTTGGCGAAAGATCGCGGAAGCAGATCGAGAACGTATCTTTGATTACATCGCACAAAACAACCCCAGCGCCGCGCTTGAGCTTGACGCAGACTTTGATGCTAAAATCGAACTCGCTGCGCAGCGGCCTAAACTGTACCGCCCCGGCCGTGTGCACGGTACCCGTGAAATCGTCGTGCGGCCTAATTATGTGATTGTCTATCGCATCAAGGATGAAAGCAGTACGGTAGTTGTGCTGCGCGTGCTCCATGCGGCCCAGCAATGGCCCCCGGCCAAGTCAAGCGAGAGCGTTTCTGGTGGGAAAGTCTGAGGAAGAGTTTATATATGGAGTTATGAGTGGTATAAGATGTAACGCTATTTTAGAATCTTATTTAACACTTGAAGAAGATGTGACGATTAATGCTTTCGTGAATCAAGCGCTAGAAAATGAAGTCAGTAAACATCATGTAGGGCCTTAATAGCCCCATCGGATTAATGACAAAAGTGCTAACCATCAGGGGCCGGTCTTTGATCTAATAGAGGTACTGGAAAATCGATACCTCGATATACTAAAAGCCCCCACACTACAACAATATGATTGACATCAACAGAACCCCACTTTTTAAATGGGGTTCGTCAGCAATCTGAGATTACGGTTTTTAACCGTAATCTTTCTCAGAGGCAATAATAAAATCACTCATTGTCAATAAAACTACGCCGGAACAACCATAGGATTAGCAAGTAATTTCCGTAAATTACGCATTTCCCTTCCCTGATTAATCGCCACAGCACCGACTAAAACTTCATTTTCTGTACCAAATAAAATGGCCTTATCTGATTGCAAATCACCCTGAACATGCCACTCTTCTGCCTGCATGTTGCCAACCATCTGGATGTTAATGCCCCACTGATCGGTCCAAAACCACGGAGCGCCCGGCTGCGGGGGTGCCAACCCCATCATGGCATGTGCGGCGATAGTCGCCTGACGGTTAGCATTTTCCCAAGTTTCACGGCGCTGTAGATCACCTGTCAGCGGTTCTCTCTGAAGGCAAACATCCCCGGCAGCAAAAATATCCGGTTCAGAAGTCTGGCAACGGCTGTCAATGACGATACCGCCATTCGTCACCAAACCGGCATCAGCAGCAAGCTGATCCCTGAATTCAGCGCCGATACCATAAATAATAATATCTCCGATCACCTTTTCACCGGTGTTCAATATAAGCACTAATTCACTCCCTTGTTTTTGGGCGGAAACAATGCGGGTATCAAGGAAGAATTGTACCCCTTTTTCCTGATGACGATTCAAAAGATAATCCTGCAATAATGGAGGAGCACAACGCCCCATGATGTTATCCGCCTGTTCGATAACCGTCACATTTGCCCCCAATTCACAAGAGGTTGCCGCCAGTTCCAAGCCAATTACACCACCACCAACAATCAAAATCCGTTTGTCTTTTTTCACCGCCTGGCGTAAACGTTGCGCATCATCCAGCGTCCTCAAGGTATAAATATTTTCACCCAGCTGATCGAGCAGTGGAAATCGTCTGGCTCTTGCCCCCATCGTGAGCAGGAGTTTGTCATACCTGAGCTTGCCGCCATTTTCTAAAACAACACAATGTTTCGATGGCATAATCTGGCTGACCGACTGGCCTATGCGCAGATCTATCTGGTTTTTCAGATAAAAATCTTCGGAGAACAGATACTTCGGCGCTTCCTCTGGGTTGATTAAATACTCTTTTGATAAAATTGGTCGCTCGTAAGGCGCATGATATTCCTTACCAATTAAAATAATATCGCCATCAAACTGCTGCTGCCTTAAGGTTGCGGCGGCCATAGCTCCCGCTTGCCCTGCTCCAACGATAATAAAAGTCTGATTACGCATATTATGCTCCTATCTGAGTGACAGGTTGAGCACTGATCATTGCCATTCCTGCCAGCCACTCCTTAATAGGTTGGTAATAATGCCGCTGCGCTTTATATTCGCCATAAACAGAAAGCGCCGCAAAAGCCGCAATCCAACAGCGAATTTCCTGTCCACCTTTCCCGCCCTGAATGGCGATTCCTCCTTCGGTTAATGAAGCAAGACGCCGAATATCGCCACTACAAAAAATACGCAATAACTCGTCATCCCACTGTGGATTCAACGGAGCAACGATATTTTCGCCACGAGCCAACGATTTTCCAACCTCAATGACCCGAGTTTGCCGTTTTTGACGCGCTTCTTTTGTCGGATTTCTCCCGGCAATCAACCCTTCTTCAACTTCCGGCGGAACCTGCCCCATTTGCGGTATCGGCGGATCATGTGATAAACCGCCAGAACCTAACAGCAATACCCGCTGATCTGTGGTGAATAGGAATTGACCCACTGCACGACCTAACGCAACAGCACGACGACATGTCGGCAATGGTTTAGCTGCACAGTTAATAAATATGGGGATAGTTGGATAACGCTGTAAATCCTGACAAAGCAGCATCAATGGTTGAGTAAAGCCGTGATCGACCTGCATACGCCAGGAGTGAGCCACATCAATCCCTGAATCATATAAAGCAGAAATTAAATCCTTCGCGGTGTTTTCAGGAACATTGAGTGGACCTTTACCAATATCCCAATCCCCCACTGCATTCGCTCTTACTCCAACGCAAAATGCCGGCATGAGATCATAAAAAAAACCATTAAAATGGTCAGGAGCGAAAATCACTATCAATTGTGGATCGTAGGCCTTTATCTGTTCGGCCAATTGCTGAAAAACCTGCCGAACATGCTTTTCTGTCGCTTCAGGCGGAGAACCAAAGCCCATCAAAGGTGTGTGTGAAGTACAAATTAATTTAACGGTCATCTGAACTCTCCTTTTGGTTCGGAGACATCACTCCCGCTGTCGTTTGGCGAATGCCACGAATACTTAATCCAGCATCAGCCGTTATCATCACCCCAGTTAACGTGCGGTTATTGGCACGGGAAGCCAACATAACATACGGACCGGTGAAATCTTTTGGCTGAGGTATGAATTGCAAAGGCAAAATTGCACTGAAACTTTCTAATGACAGGTTATCTGTAATACATCTATCTTGCTGAGATAGTGAAGCAGCCCCACGAAGATCACTTGGCATACCACAAGGCGCAACACCATTAACCCTGATAACTGGCGCTAATTCATAAGCTAACTGGCGGATCATGCCGACCGCACCGTGCTTGCTGGCGGTATACAACACTCCTCCACCACCAGAAAACCATGACGAGTTTGACAACGTAAAAATCATGCTGCCTTCTGATGCGGTTAGCGCCGGTAACGCGGCTTTAGCCCCTAGAATATACCCTTTCAGGTTAACACCCATCAGCTCATCAAATCCTTTATCAATCTGCTCTGGTGAGGCGTCAAGCATGCTAATTTTGTGATCCCATATCCCGGCATTACCAACAAAGCAGTCTAGTTTGCCAAAACGCCGAACAGTTTCAGCCACTGCTCGTTCATTGTCCTCAAAAGAGGCAACATCACCCTGAATAACACAGAGATCGTTGCCAAAACAGTGTGCCAAAGCTGTTGTTTTTTCTGCCGATAACTCCAAAACGCCCACTTTGGCGCCTTCATCAATAAAACGCTCTATTAAAGCCAAACCTAAACCGGAGCCACCGCCTGTTAATAAAATGACTTGATCTTTGATCCAACTCATTATTGCTCCTCCGATACAGTGATATAAATGTTTCCGTCTTTAACAATAACAGGATAGGTCTTCAATGGATCTGTAGCAGGAAGGCAGAGTGCCTTCCCGGTTCTAAGACAAAAACTGGCCGTATGCAGTGGACACTCAACTGTCGCATTGTCTTCCAAATACCCTTCGGATATAGAGGCATTACCATGACTGCACCGGTCATCAACAGCAAAGAATTCGCCATCATAGTGAAATAGCGCAATATCCGGTGTGTATTCAACCTTACGCGCTCCTCCGTCGGGCAATTCTTCAACAGTACATACGAATAATTGACTCATCAGAATAAGACACTCAAGTTATGGAAAGTTAAGACTGCCTGATCCAAAGTGATTTCACGTTTGCAAATCAGCCAGCTATCCGTTTTCGGATGACGGCGAACACAATCCAGCCGCTTACCAACATAAAAAGCTTCATCTCGCTCTTTTTGTGAACGGTACAGCAAATAATTGGACTGAACATGAAATTGGTCAGGCAAATCCGTTTCAGTAATCACTAAGTTTGTCAGTAGATGACGTGTACGGGATGGGGGTTCCTCTGCCCATGCCATACCGGTCTCCAACCGAGCTATCCGGCGTTCAAGCTGAAATTTATTGTCATTGAACAACCAAGTGGTTGGCGGCTGGATACTCTTACGGCGATCGCGGGTTTGGGCATTTACAACGGTGCGCATGGTATAGCTGAGATCTTCTGCTAACAACTCAAGCCAATCACGAAATCTCCACTCATCCAGTAATGTAATTTCGTAATACAAGAACTGGCTTATTTCATAGTGCAGTTCCAGCGATACCCTTTTTTCCTGATTGATAATTAACTCTTTCATTTGACCAACTCCTGCTGATAAACCCGGCTTTTTTCCTCTATCTCATCCCAGGTTTCACTGGTGAGTAAGTCAGCCCAACGCTGATACATGCCACGGGCAACGGTTTCGGAAAAAACATAATTGGTCACACCCGGAATTCCATCATCCCGCACTCTTTCTTGTCCCAATCTCATTTCCATACACAAGGTGCTGTTACGGGCTTTGTAACCTCTAAGTACCTTCTGAATTTCCACCCAATTTTCTGAATCATCCTGTTCGAGAAAACCTGCCGGACCAAATGCACGGGTGGCACTGTTCTCAAAAGCGGCTTTTACTTCTGGAGAAGCCGCTTTATCTGCGATGCAGAACGCCCAAACTTCCACCTGATCAGGTCCACGTGGATGCCACACCCGCATGGTTGCGGTACCGTTAAGCCAGGAAAGTGTCGGGAAAATATTGTTGTGACCGGCAAGACGCAGTGCCCTGACTTTTCCCAGCCGCTGCTCTGCCTCGGCATAGGTTTCACGGTAGTAACGGGCAACGGCACCATCAACCCAAACGTTGGCATCGGGTTTTTCGGTCAAGAAAAATCCACAACCGTGACCATTTTGAGCAAATTGCACGGAATCTTTTGCCGTTTCCCAAACTGGCCGAGAAGTCTGACCAGAACCTAATGCTTTGTTACTGTCGCCCTCTTTTACACTTAAAACCTGTACGGCGGAGGCATGGCTGAATAAAGCATGGTATTGATCACCGGCAAACTGTTCAGCGGGTAATTTCCAGTTACAATTGATCACCCACTTTTGCACACCACCAATAACCTCAGTTCCTCCTTCACGGCGATCAAGCACACCATCAAGATACCAAGCCATATCACCGAGATAATCAATCAGGGAGGGGGCTGTCGTATCCCAGTTACCAAAAATCAATCCTTTATAACTTTCCACACACGGCACTTCCTGAAGTCCCCATTGCTCTTTGCAAAGCCCATGTGGATAGGCGCACGCTTCCAACGGGACGTCGATTAATTGCCCATCCACACCATATGACCAACCATGATAAGGGCAAGTAAATGCACGGGTATTACCGCTATCCGCGTAACAAACCCGCATGGAACGATGGCGACATTGATTTAGGAAAGCTTTAACGGAACCATTTTTTTGGCGGACAACAACAACACTGTCCTCTCCCATATAAGTATTGAAAAAATCACCCGGATTGGGGATTTGGCTCTGATGAGCTAGAAACAGCCAACAACGGCCAAATATTCTTTCGAGTTCTAACTGATAGAGCTCGGGATCGATATAAATCTGAGGAGTTACGCGACCGGCTCGGGCATCAATCAGGCGGTAAATATCTGAATCTTTGCTCAATGTCATATTATTCAGTCCTCAAGTAAAAGAAAAGTTGACTTTTTGCCAACATGCAAAATGAATGCTATTAATAGATTAATATTTTGTGAAATACATTGTTTGTTTAAATTAAGACTTTTTTTCGATATGTGAGGAAACAGTAATGGAATTAAGACACTTACGCTATTTTATTGCGGTGGCAGAAGAATTAAACTTTACCAAGGCCGCAAAAAAACTACACACTGCACAACCTTCGTTAAGTCAACAAATAAAAGATTTAGAAGATTATATTGGTTCTACACTATTAGAGAGAAATAAACGCAGAGTCTCTCTAACCAAAGCCGGAGAAGTTTTTCTTCAACAAGCCCGGCTTATTCTTGACAATGCAGAGAAAGCAAAAAAAATGGCCCGCAGAGCGGCACAAGAACAAATTGTGCTAACTATCGGATTTGTCCCATCAGCAGAAGTTAAAGTATTACCTGAAGTCATCCCAATATTTCGCTTGGCTCATCCTGGAGCAAAAGTAGAACTTATTAGTTTATTTAATCCAGGACAAGAAGAGAAATTATTACAAGGTGATATTGATGTCGCTTTCATGCGTCCGCCAATAACGAGTGATTATATTGATTTTAAAGTCATTCTTAATGAACCACTGGTGGTTTTGATGCCCGCTAATCACAGGCTAAGGTATTGTGAGAAAATTTCAGTCGACGACCTACACGGAGAAAATTTTATTACTCCTGATCCAACACAATCTGGCGTATTACAACAGATTATAGAAAATTATTTTACTGAACATAATGTCGTACCTAATATTATTCAAACAGCTAATAATATGCTATTAATTTTAAACATGGTTAGCCTAAATTTAGGATGCGCAATAGTACCATTCTATATTACCAGCATCATGACAGATGCCGTTATTTGCCGACCATTATCAGGATATTCCCCCACAATAGAGTTAATAATGGCATGGAGAAAAGACAACACATCAGAATTATTATTGCACTTAATAGATGTTGTTGAAAATAAATATCTGCAAGAATAAAAATAAGCATCATCGTTTTTGCCTTTCAGACTAGACATATTAAGTATTAGTGAATATTACTTGCTGTCGTTATATTAATAACGTATTAATGTAAAATAAATAAGGAAGGTATCATGATGTCAATATCAGCAAATCTTCAACATAAACCTATACAGCCCGAATTACGTTCGCTTTGGTCTGCTATTGCCAGCGGTGAAATCCATCTACATCATCTCGATGTAAAAGGGATAAAAACGCGTGTTCTTGAAGCGGGTAACGGACCTACTCTGATTTTCTTACATGGTATTGCAGGTCATTTAGAAGCTTATATGCGCAACATACTGCCCCATGCTGCCCATTTTCGTGTACTGGCAATTGATATGCTGGGGCATGGCTTCACGGATAAACCTGTCCGTTCCTATGAGATTATCGATTATGTGGAACACCTACGGGATCTTATTGAGACATTAAATCTGAAGAAAATTCACCTTTCTGGCGAGTCATTAGGCGGATGGGTTGCAGCCCGGTTTGCGGCAAAATATCCGCAATATATTCACCGTCTGGTGTTGAACACCGCTGGTGGCATGATTGCTGATCCAAATGTGATGGAACGCCTGCGCACACTGAGCTTAAATGCAGTGAAAAACCCAGATCGGGAAGCTACCCGCAAGCGTCTTGAATTCCTGATGGAAGATCCTGCAATGGTGACAGAAGACTTGGTTGAAGCCCGTTTTGCCATTTATCGTCAGCCGGGTATGTTGTCCGCAATGGAAAGCATTATGTGCCTGCAAGATATGGATACCCGCTTACGTAACCTTTTGACCGAAGATGAACTGGCAAAGATCCAGGCTGAAACCCTAGTGCTATGGACTACACACGATCCGACTGCTGCGGTTTCAGTAGGTCAGCGTCTTGCCGGGCTTATCGAAAATAGCCGTTTTGTCGTGATGGAAAAATGCGGTCACTGGCCTCAATATGAAGATCCGGACACATTCAACCGGCTCCATATCGATTTTTTACTCAACGGCAACAGATAATGTCCCTTTCAGACGAGTGATATTCCAGCTGGAATGTCACTTCTGTGGTTTGAGCAGGAGAAACAACAGATGCATAACGTCATAACCCATCTTAGTGAAAAATTGTTTCAATCATGGCAGAATCATCAAGCCATTGATCCTATCTCTGATGAATATCCAGAATTAACGTTACACGACGCCTATCTCATCCAGCAAAAAGTTATTGCTCACCGGTTGGAAACAACTGGAGAGCGAATTGTCGGTAAAAAAATCGGTATCACTAGCCAAGCAGTTATGGATATATTGGACGTCGATCAACCCGATTTTGGCATTCTCACCTCAGATATGCATTACAAAAACAATACCACTGTACCCATTGAGCAATTAATTGCACCGAAAGCTGAAGGCGAAATTGGTTTTATCCTGAAACACAACCTGTGTGGGCCAGGTATTACGGCAGGAGATGTACTCAGAGCAACAGATTATGTCGTGCCCTGTATCGAAATTGTCGATTCCCGTATCCGTGATTGGAAAATAAAAATCACAGATACTGTTGCTGATAATGCTTCATCAGGGTTATTTGTCATTGGCAATGGCACCCGTCTGCCCTCAGAAATTGATTTAGCTGCCGTGACAATAACGTTGGAGAAGAACGGTAAACTGGTTGACACTGGCATTGGCGCCGCTGCACTAGGGCATCCAGCCAACGCAGTTGCCTGGCTAGCGAATATGCTAGGAACACTGAATATGGCGTTACTCCGTGGAGAAATCATTCTCTCTGGCTCCCTCACCACCATGGTGCCAGTTAATCCAGGTGATCAGTTGAAAATTAACTTACTCGGCGTGGGATCTGCCAAGATCAGTTTTGCCTGAAAAATTAGCCTTAGTTTCTAAATAGGAGTCATAAAAAGCCCCCACCAAAGTTACTGGCAACTTAGTGGCAGGGGCGTAAATAGCTTGTTATCATTTCAAACCTAATAGAATGTATTCCTTTCGTTAATATTATTTTTACCAAATTAAAAACAATAATTTCATAAGTTTCGTGGTAATACACATTCGTCGTTTTCAGCGACAACATTCATCATGTCTTGAGTCGTATTTTAAGTTCTGTATTGCTGAAACCGATACGGCACTCAATCAATTCCGCAAGAGCAAGGGCGTTTTTTTCTTTTTTTCGGTTACATACGATCTGTAATGAAAATGGTAACCCCTGACTGTTTAATCCTGTTGGGATGGAGACCGCGCATAAGTCAGCAAAGTTTACGAAACGGGTGAAGTCATTTGGGGGTTGATGTTCATCTTTTTCAGCTATAGGCCAAGAAGGTTCTGGGGTCGTAGGAATTACTAAAGCATCCACATTCTGAAACCAATTCGAAAATATCTTCCGTACGTGACGACAGAATATCAATGCTTCCGAATACTCTTTCTCTTTTATCTCTTTGCCACGTTCTAATCTTACTTTAATTGTATCGCTGAGGGAGTTCTGTGAATTACACAAATATCCATAATTCTGCCAAGCCTCAAACGCAGTGATGATAGAATTAGCCTTCATGCACTGCGATAAAGGATATGGGAAAGGTTTCTTTTGAGTTACCATACCCATTTGAGAAAAAACCTCCAGCAATGACGCATAATGCAAACCTGTTTCCTTATCTAAACCTGTTTCAAGAGGGTGGCTACCACTGGTGCCGTAACATATGCTTTTTGACTAAAACAGTTCGTGCCTCCTCCTGTGACCTTACCTTTCAGATCAAAAAAATCCTTAACAGCAAAAGGAATACCATGGAGAGGACCACGCCAATTTCCTGATCGTATTTCCTGTTCGGCATGTTTTGCTGCGGCCCGCGCATCAGCTTCATAGATCTCTGAAAAGGCGTTCAGCTTATGGTCGTAACATAAAATACGCTTCATGTACTCACCTAAAATCTCAACAGGTGATATCACTCCGCTCCGTATTCTTTCTCCTAATTCATTAATTGAAAGACTGATAATTTCATCCATCATTTATCTGCCTTTAGTGTTATAGAATTGTGATATTCATCAATATCATTTTTTACAAAAAGAAAATTGATAATCAAGATGGACAGTGTGGCTATGATAATAGTAATAACCGCATACTTCATGTTTAAAACAAAGAGTTTTTCACTGTTTACCATTTGCCCAAAAACTGCCACGGCAAAAGCGGAACCTATCTGACCAGTTGCACGGGAAACTCCTGAGGCAACGCCAGTGTACTGTTTCGGAGTACTTTGCATAAATAAAGATGTTGACATTGGTGATCCCAGCCCTCCACCAAAACCAATCAACACAAGTGGAACAAAAAGATAAGCATAGTCATTGTTGAACTGTGTAACCAGTAATCCACTGAAACCGACCAATCTTATCATGGCCCCAACAATCATCATGTGGCTCGTCTGGTAACGGCGTGCAAGCCATCCAGAGACCTTATTTCCCAATATGACACTGATTGAGAGCGGTAACAGGGCCATACCCGTTTGCGTTGCACTCAGGTGCTGAATATCCTGAAACCAAAAGGTCAGAATAAACATGGCACCAAAAAAGGAAAAAGCGCCAGAAAAGAAAATCCATGAAATAGCGCTAAAATTTGGCCACCTGAACAGCTCCAGTGGAAGCATAGGAGCTTTACTTCTTCTTTCTACCACTATGAATGCAGTCATGATGATTAAAGACAAGCACAACAAGATAACTGAGTTCAAATTGATTTGAGGAGAGTCATTCAGCCGGATGACACCAGCAATAAATAGAAATATTGTCAGGAAAAGAAGTAGCTGGCCTTTTATATCCATAGTTAAACTTTTATGTTCATGCTCTGGAGACTGCACCCTAAGTGTCAAAAAGATCCCTGCTAAGCAGAGCGGCACATTTACTAGGAAAATCGATCTCCACGACAGATATTCGGTCAGCCACCCTCCTATGACAGGCCCCGCCACCAGAGCGATACCTCCCCAGCTCGCCCAACTGGCAATGGCACGGGTTCGTTCTGTTTTATCTGTGTAGGTATGAGTGATCAAAGCAAGTGAACCTGGTACGAGTATGGCGGCGGAAATACCCTTTTTGTAGGGTCAATATGAATAATTCATGAAGGGGACTCTCAAGTCGTTCAAGAATCGTGAAGACCTCTGGATTACCCAGCCGACAGTTGATTTCAAGAAGGCTCGGCATTCCTTTTTTGTCAATCATGACACCAAAATAGAGGAATCCTATATATTCGATTCCTTCAGAATTAAGAGCTGCCAGACAAGGTTCTACAATTTGGGTAATGATAGCCTCATGCTGTGCGGAGGACAGTACTGGGGAATAAGCTCCCATACCACCAGTGTTAGGGCCTTTATCCCCATCAAGCAGCTTTTTATAATCTCGGCTTTCAGCCAGTGGTAGATAGTTTTTTCCGTCAAAGAGGATGGTGTAAGAGACTTCTTCACCTTCAATGAATTCTTCAACCAGCATTGGTCCGACATTTCTTGTGAAAAACTCTTCCAGCGTGTTTTTAACATGCTGGCGATCCTGGGCTATCACTACACCCGTTCCCCCATGAACCATACCGTCTGCTTTGATAACCACAGGTAAAGGTAATGTGTCGGCAAATTTTTGGGCCTGTTCCTGTGATTCACAAATTGCGCTGTAAGGTGTAGGTATTTGATATTTTTTCATGAATTTTTTGGAAAAGCCTTTCGACCATTCAAGTCGGGAGGCTTCACGAGTCGGGGCAATGATGGGTAACCCACGAGATTTAAAGTAGTCGGCTACCCCAGCTGCCAAAGTTTGGGTCGGTGTGATAAGCGTAAAGTCTGCTTTTAGTTCCAGAGCAGCCCTAGCCAGCCCCTCAACATCTCCTGAAGACACTGGAATATTTTCCATTCCGGGTGCGCATGACGTAGCCGGATTACCTGGGGCTAACCATACTTTTTCTACTGCTGGGTCCTGTAATAATTTCCATGCCAGCGCCTGTGCGCCGGCACCTGAACCTGCTATAAGGATTTTCATTATAGTCTTCTCTCAAAACACAGGGTTAAAAGGAATTTCATCAGTTTTGCCACCTGACTAAATCATCGATCCAGTCGGCAAAATGTTCAATTCGTTCAGTAAGTTGTACATCACTATTGCCGGTAATTATGGCGCTAACAACGTCATCGGTATAAGTTGTTGCCTGTTGATAAATTTGCCCGACTCTCCCTGATAAGCAGAGTGTGGATATCCAATCATAAGGAACTGAATCTGGCAAAGAAATCAGATATGCCGGACGAACAGGAACGCGAATTGATGCTGCGAATTCTCTTGGTTCAGTCCGGACTGTCAGTACATCATTGATACCTGCACAACTCTGTATCCAAGCTTTATGTATATTTATCCCCCAAGTGTGTTCTATTAACTCCCCCGTAAGTGAACCCGCAGTACGGGCCGCAATCTCGCATAAAATTAATCGGTCATCGGCGGTGTGGAATATTTCGGCATGAAACCCAAGGGTAGGCGCAGCAGGCAACGCTGATATAGTTCGATAGGTAATACTGTTCAGTCGCTCTGCCAAGGGGGTAGCAGGATCAATAGTACGGCTACCAAATATACCTGCATGCTGGTAATCAAGAGCATTATTGATATAAGCGCAGGGAGCAAAAAATGAATCTCCTGCTTCATTAATTACACCGTTAACATGATACATATTTCCAGAGATAAACTTTTCTACCATCCAGCCATCAACGGTTCTGTCGCGGAAAAAATCGGATACTTCTCTGAGACTCCTACATACCTTAACGTATTTCGAGCTGCATCCATCCACCGGTTTTATCACAACTGGGAAATTATGCTCTTCACTGAAAGTTAGAACATCCAGCCAACTGCCAAGTCGTCTAAACGGAGCCACTTCAATGCCTGCACGTTGAAGATAATCTTTCATTAAAACCTTATCTCGATACGCCAAGGCACTTTCAACGTTCTGGCCTGGGAGGCCATAATATTCCCGAAGTTGTGCAGCTCGGATAAGGTCAAATTCCGAATGAGGCAGAATCTGGCTGAATGAGGTGTGACGTCCTAATTCTGTGGCGATAGATAAAACACCTTCACCGTCATCAAGGCTGTCGATCTGCCGGACGTACCGGTAACGGTGCTGAAGAGGAAATTGTGGTGCAGAACTGATAAGCCACAGGTCATCACGGCATTCCTCCAACCATTCTGCAAAGTTAATCTTGATGCTTCTTCCGAGGCATAGTATTGCCATACTTTACCTCACATAACGTCAGAAATGGGTTTGATAATATCCAATACGGTGAAATCGCCCCATTGAGTACCGTTATCAATAAGATGATTGACCGTCATGTCCTGCCGAGTACAACGTCTCATAATGCGTAAAAAAGCATGCCATTCATCGCTTCCATGGAGAACCGGGACAGGGGTATCCGCTTCAATATAAAGTGGGAGCAAATGAGCAGATAAAATTTCGTTCGGTGAACATCTTGTCAGAATGGCTGCGGTATATCGTGCATGATCAGGCAACTGAAAACCGGTTTTCGACCATTCATTTATTGAGCATGAGAGAGGTTGATCGAAAATGAGGTTTCCCAGTCCAAAACATGTCAGCATGTTTTTGTGCCATTCAACACCTCGCAAGGAATGATGATGATGACCTATCACTAGGTTCACACCACATTGTGATAATCGTTTTGATATTTCCTTTTCGTATCTTGTAATAATGTCTTTACGAGTATGATCGCCCCAGTGCATCGCTGCAATAATAAAATCAGCTTGGCTACGGATATTGCCAACTAAGCATGAAAAATGCGCCCAATCATCTTCATTGATGACAGTCATAATATCGGGTAACGCTCCGGGAACCACAGCGCCGGAAAAAGGAGGACTGTAATAATCTCTTGAACGTAACGCTGCAACGCCTCCCTGAAAACTACCGGCTTCAGTTCCAGCATAATAAATGCCCGTTACGCCGAAAACAGCCACCCTGATCCCTCTACATTCAATTAAAGCAGGTTCCCAAGCTTGCTGAAATGTCAGACCGGCCCCGGTGGTTTGCACTCCTGCAGAATGTAATGCTTTCAAGGTGTCAGTCAGACCCTGCAATCCAGAATCCATGGCATGATTATTCGCAAGGGAAAGCACATCGAACAATGCCACGCCTTTGGCGTTTTTTACTGATGATATCGTCATCCCTCGCCGTCCGGGAATTGGCTCAGATTTATCGGTCAGTACACCTTCATAGTTGCCGATAACGATATCAACATTCTCAACTAAAGATGTCAGGTGGCTGAAAGCAGAAGCGGGATCTTCACGATTGATGAGCACATCCCCAAATGAAGCAATAGTAATACTCGACATAAAATCTCTATCCTTCTGATAACACAGGCCGTTGCTCAAAGCCTTTTCTGCATAAAAATACGGGCATTCCCATCTGGGAAAGAGGGCACCTCACCAAAAATGCTATAACCATGCTTCAGATAAAAGTCAGGTGCTTGAATCGCCATAGTAAACAGCACCGCCGTATGACATCCACGTAGGGTCGCTTTTTTTTCGGCCCGTTTCAGCAACGTACTTCCCAGTCCCTGCCGACGCAGTTCTTCCGGAAGAAAGAAATAACTAATGAAAAGCACACCCAGAGAGGTACGACCCACCAAGCCACCAACGACTTCGCCTTGCTGGTCATGGACATAGAAATCCAGCGGCTGGTTGTCAGAAATATTGGTTTGTTCCACATTCCATATATCAAGTAATTGACTAATTTTCCCTCGGCTTTCAACATCACCCTGATCGGAACTTTTGATGGAGTGCCCGGAGTCCAGAATATCTCGATTCATGCATTGATCCTGATTGACCGGGCCGATATATCGGCCCGGTTGGTTATATTAAGTTGCCGTACTCACCAAACGCGTTTCCAGAAATAACTGCTCATAATCACGACCGCGAGCTGTTAGTGCAGGTACCACAGGTCTGCCATCGGATAATTCGATCCAGAGCCTTAATAAATGGCGCTGGTTGAGTGCATCATCCTGAAACTCCGTGCGGGAATGCAGTGTGGTATAGTTGTTGAGAAAAAGGATTTCGCCAGGCTCAAGCATAATGAATAGTTTCAAGAATAATTGCTGCAGGCAAGTCAATACCGGAACCCGGAGAAACTAGCATTTTCTCCAAAACGTCCAGTGATGTGTCATTCTGACTAAGGAAATTTTCGAAAGGAAGGCGAACTATATTGTTCAGGGAAACACCCGCAGCATTTCGTTTTTTCTCTCTGGCGGTGGCTGCAAGAGCGCCCAGAGACATTCCGTGAAACGCATTGGTAAACGCAACAATATCGCTGCGCCCTGTAACTTTGCGCGCGATTTTCATTGCAGCTTCAACTGCATTGGTTCCTGTCGGCCCGGTAAACTGAAAACGATACTGCAAGCCCCGTGGTTTCAGTATCTGCTGATTAAAGCTTTCAATGAATGCCCGTTTTGCATTGGTATATAAATCCAGAGAATGTGTTATGCCATCTTTTTCAATATATTCAATAAGATGAGATTTTAAGCGAGGGTTGTTGTGGCTCGTATTTTTACCAACCGCCCTTACTCGCTTCGATAACTGTTCATTATTTTCTGTAATATTGTGAAGAATATGCATCATGGTAATGGCATGATCTTCATCCTCTTCACGTAAATTTTCCATCAGATGATGAATATCATTGAAGTTATCAATATGGCTGATCAGAGCACACAAAAAGCGAGTAAAGTTACGTGAATAATAATGATGTTGAATCAAGAAATAACGCATTCCGGACAGAGTGATTCGTTCTTCACTCATTGCGATGAGTAACGGGTGGTTAACCAGTTTTTTCACCGCATCTATATCCAGCCAGTTATCCCAGAGTCCTTCTTCGGTCAGTAATCCTATATCTTTTTTATCGGGTAAAGTTACAGTTTGATTTTGTTCACTCACCTTGCCTCTCCTGTTTCTGAAATAAAACGCATCTCTGATCTCTATAACAAGCAGTTCTTTACTAGTAGCAACAGAATAAGTACTGCGGTGCTTATAACCTCTTAACAATCAATGCCAGCGAAAATAAATATTTCATTGATGAAACCATAAATTATATTAACAATCATTTCAATAAATTATTAATCACGCAAAGTAATAAATATTCAACTATTTGAAAAATAAAATTAATATCTTTATGGGAGTATGAGTAAGTACCAATATCGCCTAATTTTTTATTGAAATAATTACTAATTAAAATAATTTCCAATAGGTATCAATTGATGTATCTAAATAGATATATGGACACCGACTCGATTCAAGTAGATAAATAAATTTTCTAGCAACGAAGTCGAAAACATATATTCGGCTTCAATGAGCCCGGATGAAAATCGGTACTCTCTGCCCTCATTATTTCAATTGATGCTATACCCGTTATCTTTCAAGCTGCCTCTTTGTTGGCTGCACTCGCTCACCCCATCTTAGTGAAAAATTGTTTTAATCATGGCAGAGTCATCAAGCCATCGATCCTATCTCTGATGAATATCCAGAATTAACGTTACACGACGCCTATCTCATCCAGCAAAAAGTTATTGCTTACCGGCTGGAAACAACTGGAGAGCGAATTGTCGGTAAAAAAATCGGTATCACTAGCCAAGCAGTTATGGATATATTGGACGTCGATCAACCCGATTTTGGCATTCTCACCTCAGATATGCATTACAAAAACAACGCCACTGTACCCATTGAGCAATTAATTGCACCGAAAGCTGAAGGTGAAATTGGTTTTATCCTGAAACACAATCTGTTATGACAAATTGACAGATTATTACCGGAGGAATAAAGAATAATGATCAACGAAGCAATTCAGGCAGCAAATGGCTTGGTAAGCATTGTCCCTCTCTTAGGGGGCAGCACTTCACGCAAAGATTATGATGAGGCTATGAAGCTGGTAGAATATCTGGTCGAGCACCATCCAGATAGTCCGCTGGTCGATATGCTTACAGCTAAAATTGACACATACGAAAGTAATGCGCCAGAGTTTACAGAGTTCAATGAACGTATTGCTAGCACACAAAGCGGTGTCGCAATTCTACGTACATTGATGGATCAGTACGGCCTGAATCAGACTGATTTTGAGGATGAAATAGGGAAGCGTTCCCTTGTTAGTCGTATTTTGAAAGGTGAACGTTCGTTAACGCTTGAAGCTATGCGTAAACTCTCAGTTCGTTTTGGTGTACCGGTTAGTGTTTTTATTGATTAATTGATAGCAAAACGACACAACCTGACGGGCTAGTTGCAGCAATTCGGCCTGTAGGCTCCAGGTTTCTTCCTGCGTATCTTTCAGCGCCGATCGAACCTCTTCCAGTTGCACGGTCAGATGCTCACCGGTAGTGCTGCGGCGGACCACCTCCTCGCGCAGCACCTTCTCACTGTCATTTAAAGTGAGCCTGAGGCCCTTTTCATTGGCTCTTAATGCGAGCAAAAAAGGTCGATGATTGCAAGCAAGCGGCTACCGCTAACTTTCCAGCAACTTCTGCGGTATTAACTAATACAGCCATATTGGCTTTCGCAGAAATTCCACCGGTTTCTCGATCCACCATTCTCATTAAATACTTTGTCAACGAGTTGCCAACAATATTTTTCTTCTTAGCCTCTAATACCGCTTCCTGTATAATGATATCAATCTTTTGATTATCCAGAGCATCCTCAGGCTTAGTTGGCGTCGTAATTAATATCCCTTTTCCTCCCGGCAACATCCAATTTATCTCAATAGCTTTGGCAATGACGGCAAGTTCATCAAGACGCTGTGGGCTTTTGAATCCGCTGGAACGGCAATAGAATGCAGGAAAATCATCCGACTGATAGGAGATGACTGGCACATTCCATGTCTCCAAAAACTCCAATGTTAATCCAATATCGAGGATATTTTTTGCGCCAGCACAGACTACAGCAACACGGGAACGCGTTAATTGAGTCAAGTCTGCGGATATATCCATACTCGTCTCTGCTCCTCGATGTACCCCACCAATACCCGCGGAACAGAAGAATTTAATACCCGCTATTTCTGCTGCAAGTATTGACGATGCCACGGTTGTCGCCCCCATGCCGCCACTCGCTAACACGACCGGAATATCTCGACTCGTGACCTTTGGAACGTGAGATGCTGTCGCAAATTTCTCAATTTGCTCATCTGACATCCCAATCAAAAATTCCCCCTTATCTATTCCTATCGTTGCGGGTATTGCCCCACTTTCACGAACAGCCTGCTCAACATTCTTAGCTGTTGTGACATTATCAGGGTAATCCAAACCATGAGTAATCACATTAGATTCCAAAGCAACAACAGGCTTTCCTGATTCAAGTGCTTCTTTTACCTCAAGGCTAAATTTAAATGGAACCTTATTACTGATATTCATACTATATACCTTTTAATTTTCTTAATATTATCGACTAAATACTGAACCTTGCAGATTATATTTCTATATCGCTGGTAATTTTAAAATGAGATTATTTTTTCAATCTCAGTAACACCTTCACTTTCCAACAGTTGATAGTGATCCGATATTAATTCAATTATTTTAGGCGACATTGATGAAATCACATCCGATCCTTCGATAAATGAATCATTATCTCTATTCGCCTTGAAAATAGTTATAGGTGCCTTTAGGGATCTGTGATAAAGCTCCTCAACACTGTACTTGAAATCATAAGTCAAAGTCACAATCCTAACGATGCGTTTTACTAATGATGGTTCCAAGTTTTTAAAACGACTACATATAAAGTTAATAAATGTCGTTTCACTATTTACTTGTTCTAAGCAAGTTTTAACCATCGGGCTATTGATTGAACGAGAAAATACAGAAAAAAGTATTTTAACAAAAGCCGGATTAGTAAATTCAGCACCTTTATCCATATATTTATCTTGCTCCATATGAAGATGAGGAGACCCCGGTGCCAATAAATTCAACGCGTTAACTTCTTCTCCCGCTTGTTCAAGCTGGTATGCAACTTCAAATGCTACTCGGGCACCAAATGAATATCCCCACAATGTATACGGCCCTTCTGGCTGTATTTTCTTTATCTCTTTAATATCTTCTTCTGCCATTCTCTGGATAGAAGAAAACGGTATTTCACTCTCGTTTATCCCATATGCCTGTATTCCATAAAATGCCCGGCCAGGAACAACTTTATTAGCAAGCAATCTCAAACTCATAGGATATCCGCCCAAACCCGGCCAACAGTAAATGGGGTCCTTGCTTGCCTGATTCAATAAAATTAATCTTGATATTGTTTTAGAGTCTGTCTGTTCAATCCACTTAGCCAATTCTGCTATATTAGGAGATTGAAAAAGTATCTGTAACGGAAAACGAATATTAAAGGCCGCATTGATCTTATTAACCATTGCAACGGCCATCAAAGAATTACCCCCACTTTCGAAAAAATCATCGAGGGCAGATACTGAATCCCATTTCAGTACTTCCATCCAAATTTTTCCAAGCCTTATTTCAGTATCTGTATGTAATGGCACCAATAGACGCTGTGTTGAAACATTCTCCACGGCTTTAGATTCTGATAAAGATTGATAATCCACTTTTCCATTGGCCGTCAAGGGTAATTTATCGAAAACTAATACCTTATTTGGAATCATATATTGAGGGAGTTGTTGTTGAAGATCATCTTTAATGATCTCAACTGGCCCTTTCATATGAACAACATCTTCTTTCATGCCTTCACACAGATATTGCTCCTGGCTAATACCCCCACCTATGCAGAAATAAAATGCCGCCATAGGTCTATCAAGTGCATTGAGAATAGATCGCATCCTTTTCGCCGAAGGTAAATCGTTATTGCTCTTCGAACTGTAACCAGATGACATTAATCCAATATACAATGGATTACTTTGTAACGCATGTAACCGACGACCCAGTGTTATATAATAGTGCCATTCAGGGACACAGCGTGGAATAATTGACACGCCAAAACTGGAGCGATCATAAACTTGCTGATTAATCGCGATAACATCCTTTTTTCGGACAATATCATCACTTATTCGTACAAATTCTCCGTTAGAAAAGTGATATAAACCACACGGCATCTCAGGTATTTTATTGGCATGTGTTTGTAAATAAATATCGGTCTCAAATGGCGGCAATCCATGTTCATAGCTACATATCTCAAATGCACCAAGATAATAATCCTGCATATCACCATCATACCAATCTGGACATTCATCTTGATATTCACTTTTACCAATACTCAAGCCAATTTCTGGTAATACGTCGTCAAAAAGACCCATAATATGGCCCGCTTCCATTTCCAGAACTTCTTGTATATTGTTCTTATAAACGGGCTCAATGGCTTCATGCTTGCCAATAAAATGCACTTTTATCGTTGGCATTTGCCGACGACTCAATGTTGAAATTTTTATTAACTGATGTGTCACTGGATGATAATAGTAAATCCCCGCCTCCAAACCGAGAACATTATGCAATTCAAAATACATTTGTGTCGCATAGAGAGCACCCGGTGAAGCATAAGCATATTTGGGCAATAAACGTTGATGACTGGTAAACTGACCAAAATAACGCAACGCATAACCGAAATCTTTGAGGGTTAAATGACTCAGTGGCAAAGAGCTAATTTCATTCGATTGAGTGGCTGTCAGCAATTTTTTTAATTTCTCTACCGTTATTTCTGTTCCCTCAAAATAGCGATATGTCTTGCGCCCAAATGCATATTCTCTCTGTTTTATCTCTCCTTCTTGATAAGGAAGTAAGAATGTAGGACGATTTTCACATAACTCTTCACTTCGACAACCAGAATTAGAAAGTTGGGCTTTTACCTGTAGTTTATCGGCTTTTGATTTGTGATGTGAGCTACTATTACCTTGATCCATCAATGCGGCTTCTTTCTCATCTAATTCCACACACGCGATGAGATTTTGGAAACCCGTTCTGGCATCCTTCTTAATTAACATTGCCGCCGTCTTTATCCAGCTATGTTCTTCAATCGCATGACGTATTTCATCAAGCTCAATACGGTAACCTCGTAATTTGACCTGGCTATCAACCCGACCAACAAAATAAGTATTACCATCAGCCCCTCTGGTTACCAGATCGCCCGTTCGATATAACCACTGATGTTGAGTTCCTGATACAAGGTGATTACAAATAAATTTATCTTTGGTCATTTCTGGTTTATGCAAATAACCACGTGCTAACTGAGCACCTGAAATATAAAGCTCGCCAATTTCTCCAACCGCCACAGGTAATCTATCATCATCAAGAACGTAGTATTCGGTATTATCTACAGGTGTGCCAATTGAAATAGAGGTTTGATAATTCGGCAAAGTCTCATTTGTCACCCGGAAAAATGATGAATTAATCGTACATTCTGTTGGGCCATATAAATTGATTAATTCACAGTGAGTAAAACTATTCAAAAATTGCGTGGCTAATTTGGTTGTCAGCGCTTCTCCCCCACTGAATACTTGAGTCAGTGATAAGCAATCCAAAAAATTAGGATTATCCAGTAACGCTTGTAGCAAAGTAGGAACACATTGCAAAGTCGTCACTTGATGCTGAAGAATAGTTTTAATAATTGCATCCGGATCGCGATAGCATCCTAAAGGACCCATAATCACTTGACCACCGATTGCAGGCGCTAGAATTTCCCATTGAGCCGCATCAAAACTCATTGGTGTTTTCTGTAAAATCCGGGAGTGACATCCTAACCCGAACGCTTTTGCAAGAAATCTCATTTGATTTACAATACTGTGATGTTCAATCATGACTCCCTTTGGCTTACCCGTGCTACCAGAGGTATAAATAATATAAGCTAGACTAGTGGGTTTAGGAACTTGAACTGTGCCCAGAATATCTTCTGTTGTTCGTGTTTTTATCGTCAGAGCGACATCTTCTGGTGTCATAATTAATACTGATTTTGGTACAATATCCTGTAGCTGTGCTTTTAAATGCGATTGCGTGAAAATCACATCAATACCAGAATCTTCTATCATATATTTGAGGCGTTCAACTGGATAGTCAGGCGATAACGGCAAATAGGCTTTATCCGCCGATAAAATACCCCATGCACCACAAATTAAATCGATAGAAGGATCACAAAAAAGCCCAATACCCACCGAATTTTTTGCGCTAATTTCTGACAGACAATATCCAATCTCTTTCACCCTTAAATAGAAATCAGCGTAACTGAGAGATTCTTCTTTATCAATAACAACATATCCATCTGCCTGGTGCTTAAGTTGATTCTCAAGCATATCCATCAATGTTATTGCTTCTTCTTTAAGATAAACATCCGTGATTGAGTCACATTTTGTAATATTATTTTCTAACATTTTTAATAACTTTATATAATAATAAAATGAATATCTCCGTAGTTAAAAATGACATTTTATCTACGAAATTATAAGTGTCTTTTTGCTCAATTAAAAAATTTAAATTGTGATTATTCAATGCTCTCCGCAAATAAAACGGTTATTATTCTCCACGGTAATGCTGGAGTATTTTTTTGTAGTTTCGTGATAAAATTCATCTATCAAAATGCATCTCATCATGATATGGAATTATCAATTAATTCATTGTTATTTAAATATTTCAATATTATTCAATTGGTGCTTCTTCGAAAGAAGGAGGAAGCAAAGGCGTATTTGTAAATTGACTTGCTGCTGCCCTATAAATAGTTAAACCATGTTCTTTCCACAATTTATTCATCACATAAACCAGCTTCGGGTTATGTTCTTCCTCTTCCTCTAATGCCCTGGCAATAATATGCGACCACTCCTGTTCCCAGACAGGATAAGTCATTTCATCTTGCCTGAATGAATAAGCCTGATTAAGCGCAGAAAACTTGGCAGGCTTCGATAAATTAGTTGTTGAAAACAGAATGCACAACATGCCAACCCAGTAACATTTAATAATATTTTTACTTTCCTCAGCTGGTAAACGTGAAGCGATATTTTTCATTGCAAACAACGAGCTAATCAAATGAAGAAGCAAAAAATCACCGGGTTTAGCGAGATAAATCAATGTTACGACATAAAATAATTGCGCCAAACTTTCTTCTACATTTTGCGTCTCAATCCAAACCGGCAAACGATATATCTCTGGGTGACCTTGCATTAAGATACGCGCAATACGATATTGAAGACCGGATCTTTTTAATTCAGGATGTATTAAATCGGTATCGGCCAGATTTTCATTATCAATCAACGAATTCACCCAATCGGTCAACTCTGCTTTTCTCTCCTCCCACAGTGTTGAAATTCGCAATATAGAATCAAAAGCATTCTTATCGTTTAGCGAATTATCAATAAAAGCGCACTCTGAATGACAAGGAACATACGAGAATGCCATGTAAGCAAGTCCTTCAATAATCATCCAAGGATGATCAATATCCAATGCCCAACCTAAATGAATAGTACCGTGAGTTAATGCACCAGCCCACCCAGACAAAAGCGTTGGCATATATTCTTGCAATACCTGTTCAATCCCTTTCTTTTTAATTTCTTCTTCAAAATAATCACAGTAAGAAGAATAACTTGTTCGCTTACCCAAGAAATGTTTCCAGTTCGTACTATCTACCACATGCTTTAATGTTTTAGGGGGTTCCAATCCCATACCATAAGGCGTCGATTTAGCATAATTATCATAATAGTCTTTAATTCTGCCAGCACTGATCCCTAAACCATGCAGTGCTATAACAGCATGTTTAACGTGATTAGTCAGGTGACCGTTAAATTCAATATGATATGAGCGATCATTAAGTAGTTTATTAATCATTTTTTACCCTACCGTTACTTATATTCTTATTTTAACTCAGTTGTTTTTCTAGTGAGATAAATTCCAGTTAACACAAACAGTACTCCAACAATTTTTACCAACCCGGGCGTCATACCCTGATATAGCCAATCAAGCAGTACCGCTGATAACATTTGCCCGGCAATCACAAGGACAGCGGCATTCATCGCCCCTAATTTAGGAAAAATATAGCTACTGACTGCTACAAACAAAGCGCCAAACACTCCCCCCATATAAGCCGCGGTTGGGATAGCGCTAAAATTCCATTCATTCCATTGCCAGCTCGATAAAAGTGTCAATATCACTGTTAAGAGAAAAAAACCACCTATATGATTCCAAAGCGAAGCACCAAAAGAACCCATCGAGACACTTAACTGCCCATTAATCGTCCTTGTCGCCGCAATAAATATGCCATTTAAAAAGGCAATAAAAATTAAACTCAGCATGAGTGACTTCCCCCAAACAAAATTAATATACTGCCAAATAGAACAAAGAAAATAACATATAAATCTTGTATCACTATCTTTCTTTTTCTTGTTCTTAAAAGCCCAAAATGATCCGCAACCAGACCAAAAAGTATTTGCCCAACTAACCCTAATGAAATTGTACTGGATAATGGTAGTCCACCATTAATAGCAATAGCCGCTAGCACAACGGTAAATGCACCAGGAATACCACCAAGATAAAACCATATAGGAATATTCGATTTCTTATGTTTACTTTCATCTATTTCTTTCCTAGAAAAGAGTTTAGATACAATAATAAACAATATCAAAGCAACAATCGCGCCAATACCATGAGCCACCCATGATGCAAAAAAGGGTGTTGTACTTTCTGACAGTATACTATTGGTGTAAATCATCAATGTCAGTAGACTTCCACCAATAACTGCCAGTAAGATATTTCTTATCGTATTAATCATTTAAGTCTATTTTCCTCAATAATACGAAGTACGTCATCAAAACAGTTAGCCATCCAGGTTGGCTTAGCTTCTTCCAACATATCGACATTATGTATACCATATGTCACCGCGATTGATCGCAGACCAACGGCATTTGCCATATGAATATCGTGAGTTGTATCACCTACCATAACCGCCATCTCTGGCATAGCACCGTAATATTCCAAAATTTTCCTTCCTGATTCTGGATCAGGTTTAGGTTTTGAAACGTGATCAGCACCAATTATCTCGTCAAATACAACGGCTATACCCGCAGCCTGAAGTAATGCTGTTGCACTTGCGGTAAATTTGCTGGTCGCTACAGATAATTTTACTCCCTGTTTATTTAAAGAGATTAATCCATCTTCAACACCAGGAAATAATAATTCCTTTGCTTTCGGCAGAATACATCGACGATACTGTAATTGATATTGTTCAACAGCTTTAGCGATTAACGCCTCTTCAGGCGATATATTCAAGAGCGTTGCAAATGCTTTCTCTAAAGGCAGACCAATTGTAGTACAGATGTTTTCATTTCCTACCAATGGAATGTTTAACGCCTTAAAAACAGCATTGAATGTTTCCACTATTGCTCGCGAAGTATCAAACAATGTACCATCTAAATCGAAAATGATTATTTTATTCATTAAAAAATACCTTTAAAAAATCATTAATTATAAAATAATGACTAAAATAATTTAATAACCAGGAGACTTAATCAACAAATCTTCTTTAAATTTAATTTCAGGAAAATAAACCTCTTCATTCCATTTGGCCTTTTCGATCGGCTCTAATGAAATGGAAATAACATCCTCTTTACAACCAAACGCTTTTTTTACTACCTTCGTCAATTCTAAAGATAAGATATCTTTATCTTCTTGTAAGAGATTAGCAGGAAAATGTTTTATATTAATATGTGGCATATGTCATCCTTTCAATCTAATTTTATTATATCGCATTCACGATGGTTTATACGTTCCAAAATATCGATCACCAAAATCACCTATGCCAGGATTCATAAAAGCATCTTTATTAAGCCCATTCTCTATTGAAGAGGTAATCAGTTTAATTTTCGGGTATGATGTCATGATTCTATTAAGACCAACAGGAGAAGAAAGAAAATTAACAACAATAATATTATCTTCAGGTACTTCTCTTTCTTTTAATAAATCTATAGCCTTAGCTAATGATCCTCCCGTAGCCAACATAGGTTCAAAAAGTAAAATAGTTCTCTCCGCAATATCATCAGGTAGGTTCGAATAATAATAATGAGGAAGTTTTGTCAATTTATCCCTTTGAATAAGAATTTTTCCCGTTGGGGAATCAGGGTACATTCTTCGATACTCGCCCTCTATACTTTCTCCCGCACGTATTACCGAAACACCACAAAGCTTAGTATTTAAAATCGCTCCATTATAAATATCCCCAATTGGGGTTTGAATATTATGAGAGGTATAGGGTAACAACTCAGATGCTGCCTCTAATAATAAACGAATGATACGATCGGAATAAAATACAAACTCCGATTGTTCGGCTTTACGATTACGTGCTTTTGTATGCAAAGAAGTCAAATATTGACTTTTCGGCAAAACATGCACGTTTTTATAATTCTCCATTACAACTCCAACTCATATTTATAGATAAACGTTATTCAGCCGTGCTTGGCCTCAAATAAACCCGTGACAATTAACGTGCCTATTTAGATCATCACACATCGATTAAAAGATAAACTCTCATATCCATTCTCTTAATGCAATAGGCCGAATCTACAGAATATTTTATATACTACTGCTTTATTGTTTAAATAGTTGTATTTAGCAACAAAATAAAAAATAGGTTCTTAAATTCAAGCCATATTTTCAGACTTGTCTTATTTCTCTATAAACCTTTATATGGAACCCTAATCTGACTTGTCAGAAAAATAAAAAATATATCCGTTATCTTTCAAATTGCCTCTTTGTTGGCTGCAATGACAGAACATTAACTCTACATAATGTAACAATTTCTTATAGTTAATATATACGATAATACATTTTGCCGAATAAATTGCAGAAAACTATTATAACTCTTACCAGAATCATCAAGAAATGCTAAAGTTGAAGGATATGAATATTTCAAATGAGCATGCCATATGATCCAGGAAAAACGTGTTATTCGTCGAATCCAGTCTGGTGGTTGTGCGATCCACTGCCAGGATTGTAGCATTAGCCAACTGTGTATTCCTTTTACCTTAAATGAGCACGAGCTTGACCAGCTTGATAATATCATTGAGCGTAAGAAACCTATCCAGAAAGGGCAAACGTTATTTAAAGCAGGCGATGAGTTGAAATCTCTTTATGCCATCCGTTCTGGCACCATTAAAAGCTACACCATCACCGAAGAAGGTGATGAGCAAATTACAGGTTTCCACCTCGCAGGGGATTTAGTCGGTTTTGATGCTATTCTCAATACTCAGCATCCAAGTTTTGCTCAGGCTCTGGAAACATCAATGGTCTGTGAAATTCCGTTTGAAACACTTGATGATCTGTCCGGCAAAATGCCTAATCTCCGCCAGCAAATGATGCGCTTGATGAGCGGAGAAATTAAAGGCGACCAAGAAATGATACTGTTGTTATCTAAGAAAAACGCTGAAGAACGGTTAGCCGCATTTATTTATAATCTCTCTCGTCGTTTCGCTCAGCGGGGTTTCTCACCAAAAGAATTCCGTTTAACCATGACCCGCAGTGATATCGGTAATTACCTGGGTTTAACGGTTGAAACGATTAGTCGTCTGCTTGGGCGTTTCCAGAAAAACCAAACTCTCGGGGTAAAAGGTAAATACATCACGATTGAAAATATGGATAAGTTGTCTGAGTTAGTCGGAAAAAAATCTGTTTCAATTACCTAATCTTAAAACCAGATCACCTTATTTTGTTGATCTGGTTCTCCTCTGACCTGTTCGGTTTGCTTATATTGGTTTATCTTTAGTATTGAAGCGTGAGTATTGAAGCGTGTTTTGTCTAGCCTCTGTGAGGATACTATTATGGCAAACTATCAGAACCTTTTAGTTGCAATTGACCCAAGTCAGGATGATCAACCGGCATTAAGACGTGCAGTTTATATAGTGCAACGTAACGGTGGCCGGATTAAAGCTTTCTTGCCCATTTATGATCTTTCTTATGAGATGACGACCTTACTCTCCCCAGAAGAAGGTAGTGCTATGCGTAAAGGCGTTACCAGCCAACGCACTGACTGGCTTAAACAACAAGCGTACTACTATCTGGAAGCCGGTATTGATATTGAAATAAAAGTGGTATGGCATAATCGACCTTATGAAGCGATTATCCAAGAGGTCATTACAGGTAATCATGATTTACTTCTGAAAATGACGCATAAACATGACAAGCTAGGCTCCTTGATTTTTACCCCACTTGACTGGCAGTTACTCCGCAAATGCCCATGTCCAGTATGGATGGTAAAAGATCAGATATGGCCGGACCAAGGCTCCGTTGTAGTCGCAGTCAATTTGTCTAATGAAGAGTCATATCATCATGAACTGAACCTGAAACTGGTTAAGGAAACTCAGGAACTGGCAAATCAAGTCATGAAAAACCCGGAAATTCATTTGGTCAGCGCTTATCCTGTTGCACCACTGAATATCGCTATTGAGCTACCCGATTTCGACCCAAGTGTCTATAACCATGCTCTACGTGGTCAACACCTTATTGCCATGAAAGAATTACGCCAAAAATTCTGCATTGATGAAAAATATACTCATATCCATGAAGGACTGCCGGAAAGTGTTATTCCCAAAATGTGTGATGAGATGAATGCGGGCATTATTGTTCTTGGTATCCTCGGCAGAACTGGGCTATCCGCTGCTTTTCTAGGAAATACCGCAGAACATGTAATCGACCAGCTTAAATGTGACATTCTGACAATCAAACCTGATGGTTTTGAATGCCCAATTAAAGCCGCTAAAGAGTGATAGTAATAGCATGATAATCACCCATTTGGCGATAAAACCCGAAACAGATTTTCGTCCCAGGTTTTATCGCCAGATAAACGGCTCAGGCAGTGTAACACCAAGGATCTCCTCACGAGCTATACGCCAGAAAAGACGAATACCCGCTTTAACTTGATAAGTTTCTTTTCCCAATACCTTAAAGATTAGACCACACTGATGGGGTAAACGACTGGTACCACTCGCTATACCCGTTTCAGCATCGTACTGAGGAGCCATGCGCGCCAGAATACGATCGTGGTGAACCTGAGGTGTCAGCAAGATCACATTGCCAAATACATGAAACGGCCCCATCACCCCCACGCTGTTCAATGGCTGCTTTTTTGGCTCCAGTACATAACGCTCGGTAAACAATATCTTGCCATCAAAATCAGTTGCCGTAATACGTGATGAGTAAACCTCAAATTTAAACCCCTGATCAGCAGAGTGGTATTTGCGACCGGACATAATAATTTCAGAATAAATCAGGGTGGCGGTCGGATGAATGGTTATTTGAGTATCGGTGATAAACCGAGAGCCGCTGTGAGGTATTACCGGATCGGGCATCATTTCCAGATAGCCTCCCTGCTCTATCTGGATAGTTTGTACTTGCGCCGCGTAGTTATTCTCCATCGAATGAATCTTAGTCGCCGATTGGGTAGTGACATGACCAAACGCCTCTGGAGCGACATGAATGTCCAGCGCCAATCTATCCCCTTGCAAGATACATCCCGATGTGGAGATCATGAATACGCACGGCATCTGCGGTAGTGCCTCATCCCAATACAGCGCCCGCTGTACCAAATAAGGAACCCGACGTTTCATTTGCGCCAAAATGCTGCGATCACCACGCCGGGCAAATCCCAACCGTAGATAGCCACTTTTACCGACATCACCGCTTGCCATCTGGGGTGGTTCATCCTGAAATCGTGCAAGTTCCGGCGCATTGACACCAAGATTATTTGCCTGTTGACACGCTTCTCCAATATTTTGGGGCAAGCTGGTGGAAGTCATTGTGTCGCCTGTAATGAATGGGTAAACAGGAAATCACGCATGATCATATTTACCAACGTTTCAACACCCTCACCAGTTTTGCAATTGGTCAGGATATAAGGACGCTGACCACGCACAACTTGAGTGTCATGCTCCATCACCGCCAGACTGGCGCCAACATAAGGCGCTAAATCAATTTTGTTGATCACCAGAATATCGGCCTGTACCAAACCCGGACCGTTCTTACGCGGAATTTTCTCCCCTTCAGCGACATCAATCACATAAATATAAAAATCCGCCAACGCTGGACTAAAAGTGAGTGTCAGATTATCACCACCACTTTCAATCAACACAACGTCACTGTCAGGAAAACGCGCTTCCATCTCCTCTACCGCAGCAATATTCATACTGGGATCTTCGCGCACCGCGGTATGAGGGCAAGCGCCGGTTTCCACACCAAGTATCTTTTCTTCATCCAAAATGCCTTTCAAGGTACGTTTAACCTGTTTAGCATCCTCAGTGGTAACAATATCATTGGTGATAATCAGAGGTTTTATTCCGCGCTGAATCAAGATAGGGGTGATCACTTCAATAACGGCAGTCTTGCCTGAACCCACCGGACCGCCAATACCAATTCGGGTAATTTTTTTCACAAGGATTTCCTCATACGATTAAGAGGGGTTAAAAGCGATATCAGGATCAAGTTAGTTACTGAACAGCCGGGTAAACGCACTAACGTGCAGTGCTGCCAGAACATCGGTCATCGGTGCATAAGATGTCATCTGTTCAATCCCTCCCTTTTCCGCCTCATCACAAAACAGTTCAATATCTTGATTCAATGAGAATAAGATACGTTGAATTTCAATATGGGTAACACGCATCAGACGTATAGCCGCACTAAGTATCGTCATTGCAACGCCATATTGATGCATGACGATCACTTCACGTGGAACAGCACCCAATGCACTCATGACGACCGCCAAAGTAATCGGATAGGTACCGGCGGCAATATTGCTCTTTATTTGTGCTAACCACCATGCAATTAATGACTCACCAGTGACTTCAACTGCCATTTCCGCTAACTTTTTCCCCATCCGCGTGACCATAGTGCGACTTTCTTCATTTAATTTTCGGTTAAATACTGCCCAATCATGGGAGATAGCCGCATCATGCTGCCCACTATTCAGCGCCTGACACGCAGCCATTACCGCGCGGCCATCACTACTCACCGCCTGTAACAACGCGGTACGCGTAAAGTCGCTTAATGTTGCCACGTCATATACGATTTTGCTCTGAATGGCCGATTCTAAACCGTTTGAGAAAGAAAATGCGCCAACAGGCAGTACTGAATCCGCAAACTGCATGATTCTGATTAAGCGGAGAGCATTCATTTTAGTTTGATCACATGCTGGTTCAGAAATGTATTATCGACATGAACGTGTGTCGCGGAATCCTCTGCACCACCGAATAACAAGCGAGCCTCTGAGTTGTTAAGAGAAGACAATATCTCTTCACCTTTAACAAAGGAGTAAGGCAATGCATGAAAACCGTGGGTTTTCATGACTGAATCCATGACCTTAGTTGATACTGTCAGCGGAATATAAATCTGGTTATGTTTAATCACTGACTTCCAATGCTGGTTACCTAAAGCATGACCAAGTTCAAAGCTCGTTTTCATTACCGTCTCTAAATCTAATGACAGCAATGATTTCAGGTGAATAACCATCACATCACGCAAGCTCATTTGAACAATAACCGCCAGTCCTTTAGCTTCGTCCCACAATAAAACGTCGCCATCAGACAATATCTGATGACGGTCAAGGGAAATACCCAAATCCAACCCGTTAAGGGTGGATTTACGACAACGGCTTTTTTGCGCTTCCCATTGCGAAAGCACCAAGATATCCGGCGAGATCCCTTGCAAGCGATCTCGCCAGAAAACATCCTTTTTGGCATTACCAAGAATCTGTTCAATAACAATCATAAGATAATCCTCTGAACGCGTGGATCGGTTAATCCGGCCAGAAAAATATTCTCTGACCGGCAACAAAAAAATAGGTTAACTAAAGAAATAGCGCTGATTGAGCGCGACTGTCCTGACCGGTTTTACTGTGGCATATTCACCATTCACCCTGACGGCAAAGGTTTCTGCATCCACTTCAATCGTGGGCGTTTCAGCATTACGCACCATATCTTTCTTAGAGATAGCCCGGCAGTTGCGCACCGCCATAACTTGGCGCTCCAAACCAAGGCTCTCTTTTACCCCCAGTTCCATTGCCGCCTGGGATACAAAAGTGACACAGGTTTCCTGTAGGGTTTTGCCCAATGCGCCAAACATCGGACGATAAAATGTCGGTTGTGGTGTCGGCAGTGAAGCATTTGGATCCCCCATCACCGCCCAATTAATCATCCCGCCTTTAATCACCAACTTAGGTTTTGCGCCAAAAAAACGTGGCTCCCACAGCACCAGATCAGCCATTTTTCCCACTTCAATTGAACCGAGCACATGACTTATTCCCTGCGCAATCGCCGGGTTAATCGTAATTTTGGCGACATAACGTAATACACGGAAGTTGTCGTTATGTGCTGCGTCCTCCGGCAACTTGCCACGCGCCGCTTTCATGGCATGAGCAGTTTGCATCACACGCAGCCAGTTTTCTCCCACTCGTCCCATTGCCTGAGAATCACTGGAAAACATCGACAGTACGCCCATATCGTGCAAAACATTCTCCGCAGCAATGGTCTCTGGACGTACACGGCTTTCCGAAAATGCAACATCAGCCGGCACTTTGGGATTAAGGTTATGGCAAACCATAATCATATCAAATAGTTCTGCCTGACTATTGATACCGTAAGGCAGTGTGGGATTAGTCGAGCTGGGCAACACATTCATCTGGCTGGCAACTTTAATGATATCCGGTGCATGTCCGCCACCAGCGCCTTCGGTGTGGAACGTATGAATGGTGCGACCTTCAAAAGCATCAATGGTATCCTCAACATAACCGCCTTCATTCAGGCTATCGGTATGCACTGCGACTTGGATATCCATGTCATCCGCTACACGTAAGGCATTACGCAACGCGGAGTTAGTTGCGCCCCAGTCCTCATGCACTTTCAACCCGGCAACGCCCGCTTTGATCTGCTCAACTAGCGGCATAGCCACCGCGGCATGGCCCTTTCCCAAAATACCTACGTTAACCGGTAAACTTTCAAAAGCACGCAACATGCGGTGGATATGCCACGGACCGGCGGTGACAGTGGTACCGTTTGTGCCATCAGTGGGACCAACACCACCGCCGAAGAAAGTCGTCACACCATTGGATAAAGCATGTTCAGCCTGTTGAGGAGAAATAAAATGAATATGGGTATCAATGCCAGCTGCCGTGAGGATGAGATGTTCACCAGATATCGCATCAGTACTCACACCAACCACCATACCGGGGGTAACACCATTCATCATGTTAGGATTACCACTTTTACCTATCCCGACAATGCGTCCCCCTTTTATACCGACATCCGCTTTAATAACGCCTTGCCGGGCATCCAAAATCGTGACGCTGGTAATCACCAAATCCAAGACGTTTTCGCTGGTCATACGGTTATCCGCACCCATACCATCACGCAGCGATTTGCCCCCGCCATAGACCGATTCATCACCATAGCCACGCAGATCTTTCTCAATTTCAATAAATAGATTGGTATCACCCAAGCGGATCTTATCGCCAATCGTTGGACCAAAAAGACCTACATATTCCTGTCGGGAAATGGTTGGCATAGTTTATTCCTTTGTTCGAAAGATTTTCCGACGTTCGTTAACTCTACCTCGAATTTATTCGATAATAACTCGATTCTACTACCCGGCATGTAACCAAGTTTTTTCCACAGGCTCATCAATAGCAACCTGACTTTTACCCGCCCAACCATCAACTAAATTATCAAATCCATAAACGTTTTGTTTCCCCCCTATCGGGATTAATGACACCTCGATTTCATCACCGGGTTCAAAACGGATAGCAGTTGTTGCGGTGATATTAAGTCGTTTACCAAACGCAGCCGCACGATTAAATTGCAAAGCTTTATTTACTTCAAAAAAATGGAAATGAGATCCCACCTGAATAGGACGATCACCTGAATTACGAATTTTTAATTGAATAACCGGACGATCTTCATTAAAGGAGATCGGGTCTTTAGCCAGAATATACCCCCCCAACGGAGTAATATCTTCTTTATTATTTTTTTCCATCGGAAAATCTCCACGTTAAGACGTGAGTCAAGACATAAGTTAATATTTTGTCTAGATAATTTTTCCTGCTATTTACAATTTGTTTCAGCAATTATTGAATGGGATCATGCACAGTGACCAAACGACTACCATCAGTAAATATTGCTTCAACCTGTACATGCGGAATAAGATCAGCGACGCCATCCATCACATCCTCTTTAGTCAGAACATGCCTGGAATCATCCATCACTTCTTCCAATGTTTTCCCCTCTCTGGCACCTTCCAATGCAGCCGCAGTAATAATCGCAACGGCTTCAGGATAATTGAGTTTTAAACCGCGAGACTTACGCTTTAATGCGACATCAGCCAGTGTATATACCATGAGTTTTTCAATTTCCCTTGGTGTTAATTGCATAAAGCCCCCTAATTATTGGTTATTCCATACAGCCACACTGGTTGCTGTCCCTATCCGAATATTGATTTAGATAATCTTTTAGTAAAAAATCTTTGACACAAAGAGCATAATATGTCAATTAAGATTATTCTTTTCAATACAGGTTAGTCCTCTTACCTCTTATTTAAGTTTATCCAAAGTAATATTACAAGCTGATGAGTATTCTTATTAGTGAAAAAATTATAGGTCATGAAGTCAGAAAATACTTACTGTTTTTTTTGACTTCTAGCAATCACCCGTAAGGCGGGTTTTACATTTACAGATTTACAGGTATTCCATATATGAATAATTCAACGGATAAAAAACGTGCTGTATCTCTTCTGGTTGTTTTGATTGCCGCCAATGTATTGGCTTGGGTTTGGGCATTTATCGCTTTCCGTCATCATGCGGTTATGATGGGAGCAGCCCTGTTGGCTTACGGTTATGGACTGCGCCATGCAGTCGATGCTGATCATATTGCCGCAATTGATAACGTCACCCGTAAATTGATGCAACAGGGTAAATCACCCATTGCTGTCGGCGCTTTCTTTTCTCTTGGGCACTCTACCATTGTTATTCTGGCTTGCTTCGCCATTGTTCTAACCTCTATGGCGTTTAAAGATCAAATGGGCTGGGTTCATGACTATGGCGGCATTGTTGGTACCTTAGTTTCTGCCTGTTTTCTGTTAGCGATAGCCCTGATTAATTTGCTGATATTGAAAAGCGTCTATCAGAAGTTTCAGGCGATCAAACGTGGCAGAAATTTGGCTAAAAGTGATTTGACTGAACTGGAAACGACGCCGGGCGGGATCATGACACGCTTGTTTCACTCAGTCTTCCGGCTGGTAAGCAAAAGCTGGCATATGTATTTGGTCGGTTTTCTGTTTGGCTTGGGTTTTGACACCGCTACCGAAGTTGGGCTATTAAGTATATCTGCCGCCGGTTCTCTCAGTGGACTTCCTCTGTGGTCGTTGATGGTATTCCCGGCGCTATTTACCAGCGGCATGGCACTCATCGACTCATTGGATAATTTTGTGATGGTGGGAGCCTATGGTTGGGCGTTTTCCCAACCGACACGCAAACTCTACTACAACATGACCATTACTGGAGCTTCCGTTGCCGTAGCACTGTTCATTGGTGGATTGGAAGCGCTTGGGCTTATTGCTGAGCAGTGGGATTTACATGGCGTTTTCTGGAACACTATCGGGGCATTAAACGACAACATGGGCAATGTCGGTTTTTGGGTTGTCGGGATTTTTATTCTGTTCTGGACATTATCTGTGATGAATTACCGCTGGCGGGGGTACGATACGCTGGAAATTAAATAACAAACGCAGAACTCTTCACATAACCGTGCGATGTATTACATCCTGAAATGTTGTTATGCTCGCTATCTAATGATAGCATTTGTGTTACTAGTGATATCATTGTGAGAAAGGTTATGCATAAACAAACGAAACAGACAATAACCCTTCGCTTAGATGAAGGGTTAAAAACACGCATTAAAGCGTTGGCTGACACGCAAGGCATTTCTGCCCATTCGCTTATGGTACGTTCAATCGAAAGTGAAATTGATACTTTGGAGGCCAGACAACAATTTTTACGTGATGCCGAAAACGCTTGGTTAGAATATGAAGCCACCGGTTTACATTTAACTGGCAGTGAACTTTGTAATTGGCTGGATGCGATTGTACGTGGCGAGGATAAGGAGCCACCTGAATGCCATCTGTAATAGTCACTCCCGCAGCAACAAGGGATATAAATCGTCTTATTGATTTCTTATATCAACGCGATACAGTTGCTGCGAAGTCGGCACTTAGTATCATTAGCAAACACATCCAAGCACTGGAATCTAACGTCTTATCTGGACGGCCAACAGAAATTTATCCACTCTTTGAGTTAATTATCCCTTTTGGTGGTACAGGCTATATATTGTTATACAGAGAACTTCCCGGAAGTAATACGCGTTACATTTTGGCTATCCGTCACCAGCGAGAAATCAACTATAAGCACTAACTTAAGCATTAATAACTAGTGAATCGCAAATAAAGTAAAACAACGAATGTAATTTCTGTCTCTTAATCAAGAAATCTGACTAAGAGACAGTAAATCCATCATAGCTGTAAGTTAAAACAATAGAAAATCACAGTGCACGCAGGATTGCCTCTACGCTCGCCTTCGCATCACCGAACAACATTTGGCTATTGTCTTTAAAGAATAGTGGATTTTGCACACCAGCGTAACCTGTATTCATAGAGCGTTTGAACACAACAACATTTTGTGCTTTCCAGACTTCCAGAACGGGCATTCCCGCAATTGGACTGTTGGGATCTTCCTGTGCCGCTGGGTTAACGGTGTCGTTGGCACCAATAACCAGTACGGTATCGGTATCAGAGAAATCATCATTGATTTCATCCATTTCCAGAACAACGTCGTAAGGCACTTTTGCTTCTGCCAACAGCACGTTCATATGCCCAGGCAGACGCCCCGCAACGGGATGAATACCAAAGCGGACGTTAACTCCCTTCTCACGCAGTTTGGCCGTGATGTCATGTACCGGATACTGCGCCTGTGCAACAGCCATACCGTACCCCGGCGTGATGATAACAGAAGTTGAGTTTTTCAACAGTTCAGCAACGTCTTCCGCTGTGGTTTCACGGTACTCACCCATCTCCTGATCATCACCGGTTGAAGAACCATCCGTACCAAACCCGCCGGCAATCACACTGATAAAAGAGCGGTTCATGGCCTTACACATGATGTAAGAGAGAATCGCCCCCGAAGAACCAACCAGTGCACCCGTTACAATCAACAAATCATTGCTCAACATGAAACCCGCTGCTGCTGCGGCCCAACCCGAATAAGAGTTCAGCATTGAAACCACCACTGGCATATCCGCACCACCGATGGAAGCAACCAAATGCCAACCAAATACCAATGCAATTGCTGTCATAAGCAACAACGTGAACACTTGCAGACCAATACTTTCTGTTTTTACAAAAGTAATTAACAACACAAACGAGATAACTAGCGCGGCAAGGTTTAGTTTATGACGATTTGGCAACATCAGCGGCTTGGAAGAAATTTTTCCACATAACTTCCCAAATGCCACAACAGAACCGGTGAAAGTAACCGCACCAATGAAAACCCCCAAGAAGACTTCTGTTAGATGGATATTCTCCATCACGGGTTCTGCAAAGCTATCGTGAGCAATAAAGCTATTAAAACCGACCAGCACGGCGGCCAAACCAACAAAACTGTGCAGAATAGCAACCAGCTCCGGCATTTCAGTCATTTCAACTTTATTTGCCAGACGAATACCAATCACCGCACCGATCACCATCGCCAGAATAACCCAGACAACACTTCCGGTATCAGGCCCGAAAATAGTTGCAATCAATGCGATTGCCATTCCGGTGATACCAAAAATATTTCCGCGTTTAGAACTTTCATGACGAGATAAACCTGCCAGGCTGAAAATAAATAAAATGGCGGCAACAATATAAGCTGCTGTAACGACTCCACTCGACATTAGTTACCCCTTAGTCCTTACGAAACATTTTCAGCATACGTTGAGTGACAGTGAAGCCACCGAAGATATTAATGCTGGCAATAAGAACAGCAATAAATGAGAAGAAACTTACCCATCCACCATCACCAATTTGTAATAACGCCCCAACGACAATAATCCCCGAAATGGCATTAGTGACCGACATTAACGGTGTATGCAACGCATGGCTGACATTCCAGACCACGTAATAACCCACCACACAAGCCAGCGCGAAAACAGTAAAGTGAGATAAGAACTCTTTTGGCGCAACATTGGCTAACCAACCGAACAAGATAACCGCCAATGCCAATAAACCATATTTCAACCAAGGTGAAACGGGTTTCGCCGCTGGCTTTTCTGCTTTAATTGATGCCGGTTTTGCCTGCGGCTGGGCCGAAACTTGAATGGGTGGTGCCGGCCAGGTCATTTCGCCCTCTTTGACAACTGTCACGCCACGAATAACCACATCGTCAAAATCAATATTGATTTCGCCATTTTTCTCTTTACACAGTAATTTCAGCAAATTAACCAAATTAGTGCCGTAGAGTTGTGAAGATTGTGTCGGCAAGCGACTTGGCAAATCGGTGTAACCAATAATTTTCACACCATTTGCAGTAATAACCAATTTATCTGCTTGCGTTAATTCACAGTTTCCTCCGGTCTGAGCGGCCAGATCAACAATCACGCTACCCGGTTTCATGGATTCAACCATCTCTTTGGTGATAAGACGTGGAGCTGGTTTTCCCGGAATTAACGCTGTTGTCACAATGATGTCAACTTCTTTTGCCTGTTCAGCAAAAAGCGCCATCTCTGCTTTAATGAAGGCTTCGGACATGACTTTTGCATATCCGTCACCACTACCGGCCTCTTCTTCAAAATTCAGCTCAAGAAATTCCGCCCCCATGCTCTGAACTTGTTCTTTAACTTCAGGACGAGTATCAAATGCACGAACAACCGCGCCCAAGCTGCCCGCAGCACCCACAGCAGCTAAACCAGCAACACCGGCACCAATAATCATCACCTTGGCTGGCGGGACTTTTCCTGCCGCAGTAATCTGACCCGTAAAGAAACGACCAAATTCGTGAGCGGCCTCGACTATTGCACGATAACCGGCAATATTTGCCATAGAACTTAACGCATCCAGCGACTGTGCTCTGGAAATACGCGGCACTGAATCCATTGCCAACACCGTGACTTTGCGGTCTGATAACTTCTGCAATAACTCAGGGTTTTGCGCTGGCCAGACAAAACTCACCAACGTACTCCCTTCTTTCATTAATGCAATTTCGTCATCCTCAGGAGCATTCACCTTTAAAATAATATCTGAACGCCAAATATTATGACGATCAGTAATTTCAGCACCTACTTGTTGGTAAGCACTATCCTCAAAGCTGGCTAAATGCCCTGCTCCACTCTCAACAACGACATTAAATCCCAATTTCAGCAGGTGTTCCACCGTGTTCGGTGTGGCTGCAACACGTGCTTCATTGGCAAGTCGCTCCTTCGGTACACCAATACGCATAATGTTCCCTTCCTAAAGCCTAAGATTAATGATGATTATTGCTTGTTACAGTCAATTTAGCGATTAAATTAACTTTATTACTGCCATCAGTAAAATCTATCAACAAATATTTTGATAACAAATTGAAAATATTATCGATGATAGATAACGAATGTGTAAAAAAATAACTAAGTAGTATTACCAGTGCAAATCGCAATTTTAACTGGACTACCCGCTATGTTGATAAAAACTTATGGCACCCTATCCTTAAACTTGCATTCATTCATACTGATAGCATAAATTCGTGGGACATTAGCTATTATTACATGTAATAATTATCGGCTATGTGATGCACAACCATGTTCAGCAAGTTACAACTATTTAATGCGCAAGGTGGAAGGATTTTTTATGAAGCTGAAAACAACGATCATTGCAGCAGCGGTACTCTCATTAACGGGTATTACCACTGTTCAAGCAGCTCAGGAGTTATCCCCGGAGAAAGCAGCAGAGCTGAAACCATTTAAACGTATTACAGTTACGGGCCCTTTTAATGCTATTTATGAAGCTGCCGATGCGGTTTCCCGTCGTGCAGACAAAATGGGTGCAGATGGGTTTTATATCCAAAGCCTTGACGATCTAAATAATAGCGGCAATCTGCGCGTTACAGCTGATCTGTACCACAAAGATGCAGAGAAAATTGATAATTTACCTAAATATCGTCTGTTCCGCGGCATCAAAGAATTACCCAAAGCAGAAGCTATAACGTTGGAACCATTCGATACTGTCACTATTAACGGCTTTTACGACAATGAACCCGATTTGAATGAAGCCATTGCAAAAGAAGCCAAGAAAAAAGGCGCTGCGGCTTTCTTTATTGTTCGTCAGGTTGCAATCAATGATGGCGGTAATCAGACGGTGACAGCTTATGTTTATAAAGATGATGCGCCAAAACGCCAAATTCAGGCTGATGAAGCTGTTATCCCGGCAGATTCCGATTCTGGACGTACTGCATTGGCTGCTGGTGGCGAATCAGCTAAGAAAGTAGAAATTCCTGGTTTAGCCTCTTCAACTTCAACCAGTAATTCTGTTGGCCGCTTCTTTGAAACCCAGTATTCTAAAGGTGAACGTTACACTGTAACTCTTCCTGATGGCACAAAAATCCAAGAATTAAATAAAGTCAGCGCTGCTCAGATGGTTCCTTTTGATTCCATCACCTTTTCAGGTTACTACAACAGCATGCCTGATGTTTCTTATGAAGTGGCTAAACGTGCCGCGGCTAAAGGTGCTAAGTACTATCATATTACTCGTGAATGGCAATCCAGTGGTGGTACCTCCACTATCAGTGCAGATCTGTTCAAATAACCAAAAACAAAAAAGGCACACATGACAATCATATGTGCTTTTTTTATTTGTAAAGATAATAAAGTTCTTCAAATTAGTGAGCGGATTCTAATTTCGAATCGATACAATCAATGGCATTCTGTATCGTCACTATTTTTTCCGCTTCTTCATCATCAATAGTTACCCCGAAATGCTCTTCCAGAGCCATAATCAGTTCAACATTATCTAACGAGTCGGCACCTAATTCCTCGAATGTTTGTGTATTAAGAATCTGGGTTTCAGGTATTCCAAGTTGTTCTGCAACAACGCTTTTGACACGATTCTCTAAATTTTCCACGCTGTATTTTCCTAGATGTACCAATTACAAGGGGAAACAGGTTGTTTCCCCATTCTTCATTAACACTAAGATTAAATATTTACACGACAGTCAGGTGCATGAATGCCCCGGTGAATCTGGCACTTTCAGGGATAAAACATAACAGACGCTGATCTTTCTTCAATTTACCCGACTTCATAAGCTCATCCAACATGATATAAATAGAAGCCGATCCGGTATTTCCTTTCACTGTTAAGTTAGTAAACCAACGCTCTTGTTCAATACTAAAATTAATATCGTCAAGACCCTCGGAAAATTTCATGCGGAAATATTCAGATGAGTAATGAGGCAAGAACCAATCAATAGATTCTGAAGATAAGTTACGATCAGCAACTATCCGTCTCAATGGTTCGGTAAGTGTGTATTTAACGACCCTCTCATTTAAATATCTGACATCTTGTTTGATGCAGAAAACAGAATATGCAAGCCAATCAGCCTGACTCATTTGAGCCCAACCTTTCAAACTGCCATCTGCTAACTTTTCTCCACCTGAGTACATACATGTCTCTTGCTCATTAGCAAAAGAGTAAATATCTATCCAATCAATTCGTAATGAAACACCATCAGGTCGAGGTTTGTTTTCAAGTAAAGCAGCGCCAGCACCATCAGAAAGCATCCAACGTAGAAAATCTTTTTCAAAAGCGATTTCAGGGCGTCGTTCCAGTTCTGCAACCCGAGCTTCGTTTTCACTCTGGAAATTGCGGGCATGCAATACAGTGGAAGGTACTTCCGACGTTGTTGAAACCGCATTACTTGTCGCTCCTGAAAGAACGGACAAATAAGCATATTTCATCGCTGTCATACCCGCAGCACAAGCACCGGAAGTTGAGATAACTTCACAGGGTTTATTTTTGAGCTCTCCATGAACCATGACACCATGACCCGGTATAATTTGATCAGAAGTACCACTGCTTGCTGCCAGACTTTGCATATCGTCTAAAGAGAAGTGTTCATCAACCAAACCTTTTACTGCCTCAGCCGCTAGTTGAGCAGATGTATAAGTTGCCTCACCTGTCTCAGGATCCAGTGCATAATGGCGATATTTGATACCATTATTGCGAAGGACTATATGACGAGATCTTGATGGACGACCACCAACAAAACCAAGGACAGATTCCATTGTATTATTATCTATCGGGTTTCCCGGCATAAACGCGGAAACTTTGGTGATATAAACGTTGTTACTCATTTACTTATTTATCTCCTTATCATCATAGCGGGCAGAACCAGAAGGTTGTTCATAGTATTTCTGTAATTCATTAAGACGTTCTTTCAATAATGGGGTAAGCAAACGGCGAACAACCACAGAAATAGGAAAAACAACGAGTACCATCAATATCAAATAGGTTACAAACAACGCTAATAAAGAGCGTCTTACCCATATCCCTCGTTTGCCCACACGGCAAATCAACCCTGACCAAAATCTAAATCCTCGATGTGCCGCACGTTCACCGAAAATAAAAGCTTGGTCGACAACCGCCGCTCCCAGACCTTTCAACATCGGAGCATCAACTTTCTCTTTATCCGTTTTGAGCGCTGCCAACAATGCATCACCAAAACGTGTAGCATCTTTAACATCTTTCTCCGATACGCCCGCCCGCGGTAAACTAGAAAATGGCTGTCTTTTTCCTGTCATTAACCATATCGGGGTTGTGAATACTGTTGCAAAAAAGTTTGCTTTATCAACAAAGACCACGTTATCGCGCAGATACGCTCCACTTTCATGTAGCAGTCTTTTGACAGTTTCCTGAGCTATCAACCACATGTTTCGGCAAGCAATAACTGTCACCACCGGTCGGCCATTAAGTAAACGCTTTCCTTCTTCACTCTTAAGAAATGCCACTATTGGAGGAGCCGGTGATAAATACCAAACCTGGTAGCCTAATATGACCAAATCAAAAGGTTCTTCGTCTTCCAGACCCAAAGGCGCTAGCTCAGGTGGATGTAACTGCACTGTTTCTGGGAAAACATCAACAAATTTAGAAAACTTCCAGGGAAATTCAAATGCTGGAATCGGTTTCAGAATAACTTCACGGATGTATATCTCGTCAGACTCTTGCAGGGGTGAAATTAAGCTTTTTACCACCTCGATCAATTGGCCGCTTTGGGAATACGACACCACAAGAACACGTTTCATATGTTCTAACCTTTATGAATATTTAATACTGAGCCATTCATCGGCACCTAAAAGATAAAAATTTGAATGACAACTGTCCTCTAACCATCTGAGAATATTTTTTGGCATATGTACATATAATCATTCCTGAAAATTAAAAACATATACAAGAAAAATAAGTTAATAAATCACAGAGTAATATTTTCACAAACAATATAAATCAAAGCAGTCGTTGTCAACATGATTTTTTTATTTTTATATAAGATTAGTTTTATATCACATTGTGGAAATTTAATTAGTTACTGATAAAAAAATCAATAAATAATATATTAACTTGAATATAAAATTAACAAGATCAATTAAAAACCAATAAATATTTAAATCAAATCAATAAATTAAAAAACGTTCCATACGTTTTAATTTTATAAAACATTCATAACATTATGAAACTACATATTCAATAGATTAATTTAATAATCTGACATGAAAACAAGAGATGATTATTACTTAGCAGTAATATTACATAACAAAATGAAAATTAGAGGTAAAACTTTATTTTTCACAACTATTTTTATTAAATTTTGAGATCGATCGAAAAAATTAAAATAAAAATTACTTAATTAGTAATAACACCATAGTAATTCATGCTTATTACCTATTTACCTTAGTACAATAAACAGCATTATAAAAATAACGCATATCAGCTTATAAAAATAAATTGCACCTCACTAAATTTACTATCAAACAATGCATAAATTTTATCGTTATTTGCATAGAAAACCATTGCATCCAGCTCATACCCTTCGTAGAATCCCCCCCTATTTCTAGGTTCAATCAGTCTGTTTCTCCGTTCTGTACAGCTTGGAAGCGATGAAAACCCGATACCCAGTTCATCTTTATGATCAGGATAACGAACTGGTTAATAATGCAGTTTATGTCATATTAGGAACATATTTTTGGAAAAGAAACTAGGTCTCACAGCGCTTACTGCTCTGGTACTCAGCTCTATGGTCGGTGCGGGTGTTTTCAGCTTACCGCAGAATATGGCTGAAATCGCTAGCCCGGCGGCGTTAATGATCGGCTGGGGAATAACAAGTGTCGGTATCCTGTTCCTGGCTACCGCACTGTTACTGCTCTCTCGTCTTCGTCCGGATCTTGATGGAGGGATTTTCACTTATGCCAAAGAAGGCTTTGGTGAACTAATAGGCTTCTGTTCTGCCTGGGGATATTGGTTATGCGCAGTCGTTGCCAATGTTTCTTATCTAGTTATCGTTTTTGCCGCCCTGAGTTTCTTTACTGATAAAGAGGGCATTGTCATCTTTGGTGATGGCAATACTTGGCAGTCCCTATTGGGAGAATCTATTCTACTCTGGTTCGTACATTGGTTAGTACTCCGCGGCGTTCAAACCGCAGCCGGCATCAACAAATTGGCGACAATGGCAAAATTGCTGCCTTTGGGTGCTTTCATCATACTTGCCGCCATCGCTTTCAAAATGGATATCTTTCATTTCGACTTTAAAGGCATCGATCTAGGGGTTCCTGTCTGGCAACAAGTAAAAGATACCATGTTGATTACCCTTTGGGTTTTTATTGGTATTGAAGGTGCTGTTGTAGTTTCAGCCAGAGCGAAAAAACGGACAGATGTGGGTATTGCAACCATGCTGGCTGTCGTTGCGGCGTTAGCAACATATATCTTGGTCACCCTACTCTCCTTTGGATTAGTACCGCGACCTGAGTTAGCAGCAATGCGCAATCCATCAATGGCAAACCTAATGGTAGGACTTGTTGGCTCCGCAGGTGAAATCATTATTGCGGCCGGATTGATTGTCTCCGTCTGTGGAGCTTATCTGAGTTGGACAATCATGGCAGCAGAAGTGCCATTTATCGCTTCCCAACACGGCTCTTTTCCAAAAGTATTTAACCGGCAAAACCGCAATAATGCGCCATCATCTTCATTATGGTTCACTAATGGCGCTGTACAACTCTCTCTCGTTTTGATCTGGTTGAGTGGAAGCAACTACAATTCATTGCTGACAATTGCATCTGAAATGATTTTAGTGCCCTATTTCCTTGTCGGAGCATTTCTTTTAAAAGTCGCTTTTGATCGTAGTAATAAGGGGTTATTACTCATTGCTGTTGGAGCATGCATTTATGGCATATGGCTGCTTTATGCATCCGGTTTGATGAATTTGCTATTGTCTGTTGTTCTCTATGCGCCAGGTCTTATTGTTTTTTTGTATGCACGCCGCCAAAACCCGCAGAAAAATAGCTTACATCTGGCTGAAAAGCTCACGATTGTCGCATTGCTGATAACAGCAATTCCTGCCACTGGGTTGCTGATCAAGTAATCCCGTCAGATCCAGCCATTATTCTCCTGTAATGGCTTTCTGGATTTTCATATAGCAGTTTGTTTGGTTTTTCGTTGTTCTGTCATATTTTTGTTAGTGTTATCTTTATAAGTATGTTGTAACTAATATTGTTAATACAACTTGATAGGTATGGTTCTTTAGTCAATTTTGTCGCATTTCGTCTCTGCCAAGGCATTCGCACTGAATTTTTTCGGTACGAATGCCCTGATAGAAACCAGGTATTTTGCTTTCAGTTATTTCAGTTTTTCGGCCCAATCCGCAATTGCATCCGCTGTTTCGAGCGGCTTCTCAGCAGGTAATGCATGGCTGGCCCCTTCAATTACTGCGACAGTAACGCGGTTACCGAACTCATCCTTCGCCTCCATTCGAGACGATTTAGGTCGAAACGGGTCGGAGCCAGCCTGTAGATCGAGGATTGGTGCCGTCCCGCCAGCCCACCAATCCTTACGATTGGTCAGCTCACGCGCCGAGGACTGGCTTTTTATGACATCAGAATGCCAACCCTCAAGCCAAGACGTTGGGTCATTGCCTGCCGCGAAGAAGGCAAGCCTAAGTTTCGTCAGCCGCTCCTCACGCGTGGATTTCGGATCACTAATCACCCTGATCGCATCCGAAAGCTCTGAGGGCCAAGATTTCGCTGCCCCAGCCAAAAGCACTATGCCACGCGTCATTTCGGGATAATCCGAAGCAATCGTCTTGGCGATCCAGTGGCCATAAGCGTGCCCCACCACAATTGCCTTACCTCCTTCTGCCGCAACCACAGACGCAAAATCATCGGCAAAGTCGTGGAAGGTCACATTTTCCATCGGACCGGTTGACCTTGAAATTCCGCGTGGCTCCGGCAGGGCAACACGATAGCCACGCATCGCCAGTCGATCCGCGAGTGGTGCGAATTCCGCTGTTCCCCGCCCAGTTGAAGCAATCACCACAAGCAGTGGCCCTTCCCCACGCACCGAATATTCGATCAATGCCACGCCATTGGTAGCAATTTTTTGTTCTACCTGCATGGCCGAAGCAGGACGCGCGGCGGCAAGCACGATGGACAAAAAGCCTAATATCAAGACGAACTGTTTCATTTTCCTCCCTTACAGGGTTAATTGTGTTGAGTGTTTATACACGTCGTCTTTCAAGTTTCCTCTTTGTTGGCTGCACTCACTCACCCCAGTCACATCGTTATCTATGCTCTCGGGGATTAGCTCCTTTGCCGTCGAGATCCATCTTGAAATCCATAAGGTATATAACCAATTATTAATTAAAAGATATTCTCATTAGTTAGCATAATGATTTATTGTATACAATAAATCACCTTAATATTAAAAAATAATCCTGTTTAAGCAGCAAATACAGATAAAAGTCTTAAATACAACACATTATCCAGTCATTCTTTGGATTTTTCCTAATTAATCGCTATGATCACCCAGCTTTATCCCAAAAAAGACACAGTTTGAATTATCGCTATTGTTATTGGGTAAAAGTCATAAATATTTACACGCTGTATTGATGTTTATACAGTTCCCATTAAATCAATATTTCTATTTCCCTAACGCCATACTTGGCAGGGTTAGGATCTATTTAAAATGAAAGCTAAACTGATTATTTCATCCTTACTTGCATCTTCTGTATTTATTTCTGTAGCAAATGCAGCCGACGGAAAAATCAACTTTACAGGTAATATCATCGCGAATGCCTGTAAAATCGATACCGACTCTGCAAATCAAAACGTAAACATGGGAACAATTAGTTCAAATGCATTTAGTGGCGTAGATAGTACCGCAGCAACAACCCCCTTTAGCATTAAGATGAGTGATTGCCCACCAGAATATACTCATGCACAAGTTAAATTTGACGGGCAGATAGATAGTAGAAACAGCAATCTTCTGGCCTTATCCAATGATAAAGGCCAGAATGTCGCCGATGGTGTTGCTATTGGTATCTATGAAGAAGATAACTCAACGCTGATTCCTTTGGCAAAGGCCTCCAAATCCCAGAATTTTACTGATCAAAAAACAGCAGAACTGAAGTTCATTGCAAAATATGTTGCTACCGCTCAAGCAATTAGCCCTGGCTCAGGTGATGCAGTCGCCAATTTTACGATTGTTTATAACTAAGACAGGCTAAATTTAGAACGGAACTTTATTCACGTTTTGTTTCTAGTACAGGGCATGGATGCCCATAAAATAACGCATAAAAACACGATAAAACGGAGATGCTACCGTGCAGTATCAACGCCTATTTACAATAATTTTTCTATATATTATCAGTATAAATTCCGCTATCGCAGGTGTCGTCATTGGTGGAACTCGTGTTATTTACATGAGTGACAAAAAAGAAGCCTCTATTTCTATAAGCAACCCGGAGAAAGATGCCCCTTACTTGATTCAGTCTTGGATCCAAGATGAAAATGATAATATGAAGACCCCTTTTATCGTTACTCCTCCCATCTTTAAACTCGCAGCAGGCCATGAAAATATCCTGCGGATTGTAAAAACAGAAAGTAACCTGCCTCAAGATCGGGAGTCACTTTTTTGGTTAAATGTAAAGTCTATTCCTACCTCGGTGAAATCAAATCAAAATCAATTACAAATAACAGTTAAGTCAAAGTTTAAATTGTTTTACCGCCCTGCAAATTTGGCAGAAAAGTCAAGTACCGCATACAAAGAGCTCAAATTCCGTATGGAAAATAATTCATTGATCGCAGAGAACCCCACCCCTTACTTCATTTCATTCTCTTACCTTAAAGTAGATCAACATGAAATAAAACCTGCGGGCATGATTAAACCCTTTAGCCAACTAAGCTGGCCTCTGTCGGCAAAGAACCTAAAACAGGTAAATTGGAAAGCAATTAATGATTTTGGTGGTGCTACCGCCGAGGAAAAAACAACCATTTAATAAAACCATTACATTACGCTACGCCAGAAAATTAATTATGGGAAAGTGCTCACAGCATAAGATTAATAAGCAACCATACAATATTGAACATTCATGGCTCTTATTATTGCCATTTATAGCTGTTGGCGTACTTTTTTACCCGGCTAAAACTTATTCTGAGGATTATTTCAACATTCATGCACTGGAAATAGGTACTGATTTTGGTTCACCTGAAGACATTGATCTCTCTATTTTCACGCAAGATGACTATCCGCCCGGTATTTACTGGGTAGATATTTACCTTAATAGAGATAAAATAGATACCAGGAACGTAACCTTTGTCACGATAAATAATAAATTGCTGCCCAAGCTGACAATTCAGCAATTACAGGATATGGGAGTAAAAGTTGATAGCTTTCCAGAGCTGATCAGTTTACCACCCGAAACAGAGTTGTCTGATTTAAGTCAATATATTCCATCAGCAAGCACCACTTTCAATTTTAGTCAGCAAAGACTGGATATCAGTATTCCACAAGCAATATTAAACAGTCAGGCAAGAGGTTATGTTTCGCCTGAATTATGGCAGCAAGGATTAACTTCATTACTGATTAACTATAATTATAGTGGTTCAAATACCTGGCAAGATAATCCATCTGGCTCTACGCAGACCCATTATCTGAATCTTCGAACGGGCGCTAATTGGCAAGCATGGCGCCTACGCAATTATTCTACCTATACCAGCCGTGATAAGAGTTGGAAAAGTATTAACACCTATTTACAACGGGATATTCATGCACTAAAAGGACAATTAACGCTAGGTGACAGCTTTACCCCCTCCTATATTTTTGAGGGTGTTCAATTCCGTGGCTTACAATTAGCTTCGGATGACAATATGTTACCAGACAGCTTACAAGGTTTCGCCCCTAGTGTCCGAGGAATTGCTCAAAGTAATGCTCAAGTTACAATCAAGCAAAACGGCTATATCATTTATCAAACTTATGTTTCACCGGGTCCATTTGTTATTAATGACCTTTTCCCAACCACAACAAGTGGAGATTTGGATATTATTATCAAGGAAGCAGATGGTCAGGAATATCGATCTACTCAATCCTTTTCGACTATACCGATTATGTTACGGGAAGGAGGCTTGCAATATTCGATAACACTGGGCCAATATCAATCATCAAATAATCATGGACGAGCACCTAATTTTACCCAAAGCGCATTAGTCTATGGTTTTTCTAATAATATCACTACCTATGGTGGTACGATTTTTTCAAAAGATTATCAATCCGTTGCTTTGGGCGCAGGTTATAACTTTGGTATATTGGGTTCTCTCTCTTTTGACATTACTCATGCTAATACCGATTTACCATCTAATATAAGTACCAAAGGGCAATCTTACCGTTTGCAATATGCAAAAGATCTTTCATTAACAGGAACTAATTTCACTTTGGCAGGCTATCGCTATTCGACACGTGGTTTTTACGATTTTAAAGAAGCCAATGACATAGATGATGCTAATAAAAGTGACTGGCGTTACCGCACCAATAAAAGAAGTAAATTGCAACTGCATATTAATCAATCTTTAGGAAATTTTGGCAGTTTATATTTGTCCGCTCTTCAACAAAATTATTGGCAACAACCTGGCTATGAACGTAATATCAACGCAGGTTATAGCATCAATTATAATAATATTAATTACAGCCTGAATTATACCTATAGCCAACTTCCAGATACGGATAAAAATGAGCAGCTCTTTTCATTCAGCATACAGATTCCATTAGATCGCTGGCTAAAGAATAGCTGGACCAGTTACAATTTTAATACCAATAAAAACAAAGATATTTCCCACCAAGTCGGTTTAAGTGGCACCGCGCTGGAAGATAATAATTTAATCTATAGCTTGCAGCAGAGTTACACAAATCACGGTACTGGCGCTGGCGGTCATATTCATGCGGAATATAAAGGTGCTTATGGTCAACTTAGTACTGGTTATAGCTATGATCGTCATTCTCACCAATTGAATTATGGTCTTCAAGGCGGTATTGTTGCTCACCCATACGGTATTACGCTTTCACAACATTTGGGAGATACATTGGCATTAGTCCGGGCTGATGGCGCTCAAGGAATAAAGATTCAAAATAATATTGGTATTGCCACCGATTGGAATGGTTACGCGGTTATTCCTTATATCAGCAGTTACCGGAAAAATCGGATCGCACTGGATACGCATTCATTAGCAGATAATGTCGATATTGACGTTAATACCCAAACCGTTATTCCTACTCGGGGAGCCTTAGTTCTGGCCGATTTTAAAACCCGGATAGGTCACAGAGTTCTCATCAATCTCTATTATCAAGAAAACCCTATTCCTTTTGGTGCGGTTGTCACGTTAGAAAAACGCCATGATATCGATGAAGTAAATAGCGCTATTGTGAGTCATGAAGGGCAAGTTTACCTCACTGGTCTACCCGATAGTGGGCGATTATTCGTGAAATGGGGTTATAAAGATATTCAGGAATGTGTCGTTAATTACAAATTACCGGAAAAAAGTCCTTTATCCGGTATTTATATAATAGCAGCTCACTGTAAATAACCACCCACAGGAAAACGCTATGTTTAATATTTACAATAAACTTAAATATTTTCTCATTATCACTAACTTATTAATTGGTTTGATAGTCAGCTCTTATAGTTTTGCCGCTAACTGCCAGTTTGAGAAAGGATTTAAACCAGAAATCACTCACCTCTCTTTTGGAACCTTATATGTCCCAAGAGATCAACCTATTGGTACAACCATTTACGAATATCGCGCAGATGAATTAGACAATAAAAACAATATTTTCTATTGCGATACAAACGTTAATACATCATGGGGATATACATCTTATAAAAGTGCAGATTATAACAAGGATGCTATTTACGAATCCGGTGTTCCCGGTGTTGGTATCAGAATAAATACTTGGGGTCCCGGCTATGGTATCGACTGGCTACCACGTATTGCTAATAACCCTGTAAGCTGCGACAATTCTGATCGTTGGTATTGTGGTAAAACATGGGGTTATTTGACAATTCAGCTAATAAAAATAGCACCAACAACAGGTTCTGGTTTTGTCAGAAACGAACAATTAATTCAGGCACGGGTAAATAATCATATCGTGCATACTTACCGTTTGGGAAATACCCGAATTATTACTAAAAGCTGTTCGCTGAAAAATACTAATATTACTGTTTCGATGGGCGATATCAAAAAAAACGATTTCTCTGGTATTAATAGCACCGCAGGAGGAAAAGATTTTGAGGTTATTCTAGATTGTGATGATGATGTCCAGATTCAATTAATGCTCGACGGAAAGAGAGCAAAAAATAATTTATATCATGTATGGGCGCTTGATCAAAATGATAATCGCACAACTGCTTCCGGTGTGGGTATGCAAATTCTTTACAACAACCAACCTGTCATTATCCATTCACAAATAAATATTGGTAATAGCTATTCAGGTGGGAAGTTATCTATCCCTTTACACGCCCGCTATTTTCAAACCGATCGCAATATTACTCCTGGACAGGCAAATGTAACCGCAACAATGACATTAACTTATCAGTAATAAATTTATCTACATCAGTTATAGAAAAATTATTTCTTGGCTGATGCGCTGTTATTTTATTATTTTTATCTGAAAAATTTTTTATAAAATTCAGCAAATTACGCCCACTAATTAACACGTTATGCGTTAGTGATAATAGCATCAATTGCTGAGAGAATTTCTCCTCGGGAAATGACAACATTACATATAAAATCTTTTTTCTTTATTTTATTGGCGTCAAGAAATGTAATAGCCGGAGTAAATACATAATATTTATTACCATTGATATCAACTACCGGCGTAATACGTTTACGAGTGAGTTCCATTTCTCCTGTTGAAGTCAGTGGAACAATTAATCTTGTTGATAAATTTTCAAAATAATCATGCTGAATAACCAGATAATAAGGCCAAAATTTATTAGATTTTGCTGAAGGATTACGATAAACATCAAATTGCGACATCAAAGGCTCCCAAAAAACTCATCATCAGTAATTATCCCTGCACGTTCTAAGAACTTATTAATTACCTGTATACTCTGCGCATCTTCCTTTTGCTCACATTTTTTAGCTTCTACAGCCTGCGCCAAAAGTTCATCCAGCGTAGCCGATAAGTTCATATTCAGGCTACGGGCCGCGTCTACCAGATCTGTTGTGAGGTATACGTTAGTGCCCTTCTTGGCTCCAGGCCGCGTAACAATTGTAGATCTCATAGTATGACCTCCTATGCTTAAAGTTATGCGCATAATTGTAATCCAATGAACCTAAAAGAAACAAGGAGATTTTAGTGTAGGATTTTATTTTTGAGTGAATTAATCTAAGAGCTAATATATCACAGATCATATTGCAAGTGGAGATATAACGTGGCTCAAGGTAGCTCCTTTACTTGCAAAGGGAAGTGATGCCCATTCATCAGAAACGCTATCAACAGCATTAGCAACTGCATTACCTAAAAACGTAAACGGAGTATTATCTATTCTTGATGATTCCAATGTTTCAATTAGCACTGATTCTGTTTGTTCGCTACCTTTTTATCAAGGAACAGAAGCAGAATTAAATCAGTATGTCGTTGATAGTATTCGTGCACTGTATAAAAGTAAAAGTGGTGAAAAATGCTTACAAAAGCTTATTTCTGCCACCGGTAATTCAAAATCGTTTTCTGAAGGAGATTAATAATGGCTATTCCTTTATATATGTACATAAAAGACGACGGCGGAGCAGATATTAAAGGTTCCGTTGATGTCTATGGTAGAGAAGGCAGTATTGAGATTTTAGAGTAGAAGATAAACGCGATACAGCGCGAAAGCCAGAGACGGCAAGCCAAGTATCCAAAGAATAATGCTTAATTGCATACCCTTTAATTTGCCATCAAAAGACAATGAACTTTTTTCAATAGATGACTCAATTCGAGATATAGCGTTATCAAATCTATTCTCTGACTTTGTTAATCTGGCATTAAGCTGTTCTTCACTTGGTTTCTTAGACAAAGTATTATTGATTACATCTAATTTTTGCATGATAACAGCAACGTCGGTCTTCATTGTGCCAACATCACTGATGACTGATTTCAGATCAGCCTTCACATCGCTCATTGTGGCTTTGATATGCTCAACGTCTGATTCAAGTTTTGCTACACGAGCTTCCAACATATCACCACCTCCACCACCATTGCCGTTTCCATACTTCATAGTATTGGGCAAATATTTATGACTTTCAAGAGTTGCTATATCATTGGCAGAGAATTCGTAAATATTAGCCATCACTTACCTTCCACTTTAGATGTAACAACAAAATAACTCTCATTTACGTCTATAACTTTGCTATCTGCGCTGCCGAATTCCCCCGAATACAGCTCAACAATAAGCTTATAAACACCTTCATTGGGCAAGTGAACCCTCTTTAATGTCATTGATGAAACCATAATATATTGGTCTGTAGACGTAAAACCAGACAAGTGAATGTATGCTGTATCGTTTCCCTTATCTTGATCATCAAGAACCGATTTATCATCAAAGAACACGTCAATTTTAGTGTAATACAGCTCATCTTTACGCAAGAAAACGCCTAAAGCTACATTAAGATACTCTACAGATGGAAAACTATCAGCATATATCCACATACTAGGAGGGTGCATCACATCAATTAACATTCCTTGTCTGATATGTACCGGGTAAGCAAATGATATTTTCTCTAACGTCATGATATTCCTCATATGTTTACTGCTGCTTCACATTCGATACTATTGCTTCTGTCAGAACAAATCCATGACGGCAAGCTCCGTTTGGTGGACAGGACTTAATTAAAACAAAGTGCTGGATAAGAAACCAGCACTTTGTCAATAACCTGAGCCACCTTTAGTCTTCTTTGATCAGGAAGCAATTTGCTCCATCGTTTGCAAAATTCTCTTATCCGAGACCGGATATGGCGTGCCCAGTTGCTGAGCAAACAAGCTGATCCGCAATTCTTCAATCATCCAACGAATCTCTTGCACTTCAGGCAACTGTTTCTGTTGCAGTGATAATTTCACCAGCCATTGCTGCCACTGTTGCTGAACATTTTCGACACGTCCCATTTGCGCTCTATCTCTGTGCGGATCAATCGCCAATTTTTCAAGACGGCGTTCAATGCCTTGCAGATAACGCAGGACATCCGGCAAACGTTTCCAACCATTCGCGGTGACAAATCCTTTGAAAACCAGACCAGAAAGCTGCTCTTTGATATCCGATAACGCCAAGGCCAGCGAAATATCCACTCTCCCCTTGAGACGTTTATTAATAGCAAAAATGGTGGTGAGTATCTGTTCCACTTGCTTAGCTATTTCCACGACAGTATCGTTCAACTCAGCCCGAACTTTGTCCTGTAGCTGAATAAAACCCTGCTCATTCCAAGCGGGCCCACCATTCACTGTCATCAATTTATCCACACCACAAGAGATGCAATCGTCAATCAAATCTAATACCTTGCCATAAGGATTAAAATAGAGCCCCAATTTGGATTTATTCGGCAATTTCTCATGTAAGTATTTAATTGGTGAAGGAATATTGAGCAACAATAGGCGACGGGTACCTTCCCACATGGCAATTTTTTGCTCCGGTTCGGTTTCAAACAATTTGATACCGATACTCTCTTTTTCATCCACCAGCGCTGGAAATGCTTTGACCGAGTAACCACCACGTTTCTGCTCATACCGTCCCGGTAATTCACCAAAACTCCAAATGTGCAGCCCACTCTGTTCAATTCCATCATCAGCAACAGCGGAAAGTGTCTCCTGAACTTTCTCTTTCAAGCGTAATTTCAGTGCAGATAAATCTTTACCTTCCGCGATAGTCCGATTCTTCTCTCCTACCACTCGAAATGTCATTTTGAGATGCTCTGGTACTTGCTCTAACTGCCAATCATCACGTGACACCGTAACACCCGTCATTCGCCGTAACGCTTTCTCAAAGCTATCTAACAAGGTCGATTGCGGTTGAGGTACCCGCTCCATAAATGCCTGAGCATAGTTTGGTGCAGGGACAAAATTACGACGAACCGGTTTCGGCAATGATTTAATCAGCGCAACAACCAGATCATAACGAATACCGGGGATCTGCCAATCAAACCCTTCATCCTTAACCTGATTCAACACCGGCAGCGGAATATGAACTGTCACACCATCAGCTTGCATGCCCGGCTCAAACTGGTAACTAAGCCGTAATTTTAATGCCCCCTGATACCAGTAATTAGGGTAATCCAGCGCACTGATTTTATCGGCATCGCCTTTGATCAACATATTTTTTTCAAAGTTAAGCAAGTCCGGTTGATCTTTAGCTGTCTTCATCCACCAGCGATCAAAATGGCGAGCAGAAACTACATCCTGAGGTAGCCGTTGATCATAGAAACTAAACAAGGTTTCATCATCCACCAAAATGTCACGACGACGGGATTTATGTTCTAGCTCCTCAATTTCCTCACGTAATTTCAGATTCGCGCGGAAAAATGCATGTCGAGTTTGCCAGTCGCCTTCCACCAGCGCATGGCGGATAAACAACTCACGGCAGAGCATTGGGTCAATTTTGCTGTAATTAACCAGACGACTAGCCACAATTGGCAAACCATATAAAGTGACTTTTTCCCTAGCCATTACCGCACCCTGAGATTTTTGCCAGTGCGGCTCGCTATAATGATACTTCACCAGATGCCCGGCTAACGGTTCAACCCATTCAGGTTCTATTCGCGCAGCAATACGCCCCCACAAGCGACTGGTTTCAACCAGTTCCGCCGCCATTGACCATTTAGGTGGCTTCTTGAATAAACCAGAACCAGGAAAAATAGCAAAACGGGCATTACGCCCACCGGTATATTCCTGTTTATCAGTATCTTTTTGGCCGATATGAGATAACAGCCCAGAAAGTAACGCAGTATGAATACCTCGATAATCTGCATCCTGACTATTGACCGACAGACCAATTTCTTTCACCACTTGTCGTAACTGGGTATATATATCCTGCCACTCTCTAACTCTCAGGTAGTTAAGATAATCTTGGCGACAAAGCTTGCGAAATTGCGAAGAGGAGAGTGCCTTTTGCTGCTCTTTCAAAAAATCCCATAATTTCAGAAATGCAATAAAATCGGAGTCTTTATCAGCAAATCGACGGTGTTTCTCATCAGCAGCCTGCTGTTTCTCCAGTGGCCTCTCTCTTGGGTCCTGAATAGATAGCGCAGAAGTGATAACCATCACTTCACGTACACAACCATGATGACGAGCTTCCAATACCATACGCGCCAGCCGAGGATCAACCGGGAGCTGAGCAAGCTGTCGCCCTATTGATGTAAGACGGTAATGACTCTTAGCCATTGCGCCTTGGTCAATAGTGCTCTGGTCAATAGCCCCAAGCTCCTCCAAAAGCCGAACACCATCCTGAATATTACGTTTATCAGGCGGTTGCACAAATGGAAATGCGCTGACATCCCCAAGACCAATTGCCGTCATTTGCAGAATGACCGATGCCAGGTTAGTACGCAGGATTTCTGGATCAGTAAACTCTGGCCGAGAAAGAAAATCATCTTCTGAATACAGCCGGATACAGATCCCGTCAGATACACGTCCGCAACGCCCCTTTCGCTGATTAGCCGACGCCTGTGATATGGGTTCAATCGGCAATCGCTGTACTTTCGTGCGATAACTGTAACGGCTGATACGTGCATACCCGGTATCAATCACATATTTAATTCCCGGTACCGTCAACGAGGTTTCTGCCACGTTAGTTGCCAGCACAATTCTCCGCCCCGTATGTGACTGGAAAATCCGATTCTGATCACTGTTAGAAAGACGCGCAAATAATGGCAGTACTTCGGTATGACGCAGATTCAGTTTATTCAGCGCATCTGCTGTATCACGAATCTCCCGCTCTCCACTCATAAAGATCAGGATATCCCCAGGCCCTTCACGGTTGAGTTCATCAACAGCATCAATAATGGCCTCAAGCTGATCCCGCTCTCCACCATTATCTTCCCCCATGACAGGACGATAACGCACTTCTACCGGATAGGTTCGACCAGAAACTTCGATAATTGGTGCATGATTAAAATGGCGAGAAAAGCGCTCAGGATCGAGAGTCGCGGAGGTAATGATCACTTTCAGATCGGGGCGTTTTGGCAGTAATTGGCGCAAATAACCCAGAATAAAATCAATATTCAGACTGCGTTCATGCGCTTCATCGATAATGAGCGTGTCATACTGTTTAAGTAACCTGTCATTTTGCAGTTCCGCCAGCAAAATACCATCGGTCATCAGTTTAACCAACGTGTTATCACCCACATGATCACTAAACCGGACTTTATAACCAACAGCAGAACCCACGGAGGTTTCCAATTCTTCCGCCAGACGATTGGCAACCGCGCGAGCAGCCAATCGGCGGGGTTGAGTATGACCGATAAGGCCCTTTATTCCCCGACCTAGTTCAAGACAAATTTTCGGGATCTGGGTTGTTTTACCCGAACCGGTTTCACCGGCAATAATGACAACTTGATGGTCACGAATAGCTTTGTAGATATCATCTTTCTTCTGGCTGACGGGCAAGTTTTCTGGATATTTGATCGTTGGACAAGCAGCCTGACGGTTAATGATTTTCTGAGACTCTTTCACTTATATTGATCCTTGTAACTTCTTACTTTGCTAATTAGCCAGCTTTTATTGGCGATATGGTAACACATCCCATTTATTGGCAATAATTTCAGCGGATATTTCCACCACGTTATATTGACGTGGATAAAAGTCTTTCAATAAATTTGAATTCTATTCTCTAAATATTGATCTGTTACCATAAGTCAATAACTCATAAAATAACTATACCCGTTATCTTTCAAGTTGCCTCTTTGTTGGCTGCACTCGCTCACCCCGGTCACATAGTTTGCTATGCTCCCAGGGATTCACTCCCTTGCCGTCGCGATGCATCTTGAAATCCGTAGGGTATATATCGTGATTAACAAATGAATTACCAAAAGTTAACTTAAGGAATAAACATGAGTAAAGTTCTGGTTCTTAAATCCAGCATTATGGCGCAGCATTCACATACTAACCAAATGGCAGATTTCTTCATTGAAAAGTGGCAAACCAATCATGCCGATGACAGCATTACAGTACGCGATCTGACTGCACAACCCATTCCTGTTCTGGATAATGAACTGGTTCATGCATTGCGTCCGAGTGGCAATGAAATGACCGCTCGCCAAAAAGAGACGTTAGCACTATCTGACGAACTCATTGCGGAATTGCAGGATAATGACGTTATTGTTATTACTGCACCTATGTACAACTTCCACATTCCAACCCAACTGAAAAGCTATTTTGATATGATAGCCCGTGCTGGCGTGACTTTCCGTTATACCGAGAATGGCCCTGAAGGTCTGCTAAAAGGCAAACGAGTCATCATCCTGACCAGCCGTGGCGGCATCCATAAAGACGGCCCCAGTGATCTGTTAGTGCCTTATCTGCGTCTGTTCCTAAATTTCATTGGGCTCACTGATATAGAGTTTGTATTTACCGAAGGTGTCGCGTTAGGCCCTGATGCCGCAAATCAAGCGCAACAAACCGCCCGTGAAGTTTTGCAAGCAATCGCTTCCTGATAACCACATTTTTGTTCGTAATTCATACATCACCTATATTTTATATTGCTGTCTTTTGCGCGTCATTCGACGCGCTTTTATTTCTTCAACCACTTACCATTAATACCACGCACATACTCACCAAGTTCAGCTCTGTTCACCAATTTTTCGCCAGTAAGTTTAGCCACTTGCTCTGTAGAAATATTATTGCCAGCCGCAATTTCCGCGTATTTTTTCTCGCGGGCTTGGTTAATTTCCGTCACCAAAGCTTGTGCCTGACTATCTGTTTTCACTGTAGCCAGATAACCACTGAACGTTTCACCGACCAACCCTTTCTGCTTTGCCTCATTCAGGGTCATTCCTCCAACGAAAGAGCTAAACAATATACTCGCCAATAACAATATTCCCGTACCTGTTCTCTTCATAATGCCAACCCCCTAGAATAAACCCGTGTTATTCTTGAGCATCTCTTCAACTTGCCTGTCTACTTTTATCTGAATTTCATGCTCAATTTTGACATTCATATTAATATTAATGGGCTTCTCAGGTGTTGCCACTTCAAGGCGTATACAACCTGACAGCATGAAAGGCCCCATTGATAGTAAGAACAGCTTCATTCCAGTTTGTTTTGTCATTTATCACTCCCATTTAATACAGAGATATTCTGCTGTAGCCAATCTTCAAGATTGTTGCCAAACCGTAAGCTACGCCATAAGTGAAATATATTCTCTTCATGACGATAATTCAGCTTGACTTGCCGTTTTTTATCTCTTAATGAATTAATACCTTGAATTTCAGCATTAAGTGTCAGAACCCCTAAATTATCAAGACTGACTTGCGCCCGTAAGCGACTGATTTCTAAATAGCGTAACCAATCCATAGCGGCGCCAGCGGAAATATTATCTTTGTTAATGGAGTCTACCGTGTCTTTATCCAAGCGTAAGGTCATATGGTCAATATTGGTAATCTGACCTTGCTGAACGATCCAACGTTCATTATTAATAAACAACGGCAATTTTCCGCTGATTTTGCCGGACATCGCAAATTGTTTAACTTTCAACACAGTAAAAAGGCGACTTAACCCCAATTTCTCAAGCGTCAAAATAGCAGGATGATGCTGAGGAAGCCTTAATTTATCTAAGTTAATATGTCCATCCAATATACCTACATTCACATTAGTCAATTCCAGCGGTTTTTGTTCCGATGGTGGATAAAACCCCTGTAAATCCGCCGTCAAGTTACTCATTTCAAACAGGTTATTAAACGTTTTCACTCGTAGCTGAACCGGTGATTTAACACCAAATTGCCAGATACTATCTCTCAACCGCCACGGTAAGACAAAATCAAGTCCACTGATTTCACCCTCTTTAAGCCACATGCTGCCATTTTTTACCACCCAGTGTCCCCCCGCAACAAAACCTTGCTCCTGTGTGACAGAAAAAGCGGCCTGTGCATAAAGATCACCTGATCGTAAGTTTATCCCTAAATCTTTAGGTACCAACGGCTGAAATGCGAGTAAGGATTGAGTAGGCCAACGCGCTTCACCCCGCAATCTTGCTCCATCCCAACGACTGTAAAAAGGGATCGGACCAATATTTCTTGATGAAAGATCACCATTAACAATAAAGTTGTTCGGGCTTTCTCCTGTCAATTTTGCTGTCAGCTCAGCAGGGGGCAAAAAGCCACCGGACCGAAACGATGTTTTCTTCGCTGTCAGCCGTAACTCACCATTAAAGGCCGGTGATTTCTCTGAACGTTGCCATTCCAATGGTTTTGTTAATTGTAGACGCGGTGTATCCACCCGGATCATGCCGTGCTTAATCACATTAAAGCCGGTAGTCATTTCGTTGATGCTAATCAATGTGTCACGCCAACGCCCTTTTCCGACGATATCCCATTTAGCCTGTAGGGGCGGTAAATAGCCATCTCCCCAATAGTTCCAACGCCAATTGCCTTTATCCGGCATAAAATCCTCGGCATGACCCTCTAGATGCAAACGGAATTTTCCCCAGTCACGGTGTTGCGCATTAACAATTGCCTGTAACCGACCAGTAAAACCTTCACGTGTCAGATAAGTTCCCGCTAACGGTGATCGGGCATCTTTAACCATAAACTCATCAGACAATCGCCCCCAAGCCCGAAACAACGAACCTGACTGGAAAGTCATTTTCGGATTAACTAACGGACCATTAATTATCGCAGGCAATGACATAGCCATAATCATATCCTGCACATTAATCTGACCTGTTAATTGAAAAGGAAGTTGCGTATTTAATGCGTTTATCCGGCCCGGCTTTATCGTTAACACTATATTCGCTTTACCACGTTCACCCTGAGTGACCAAATTGATACGGCCACTCATTAGCAGGTTATCCAACCCTTGTTGCCAATGAGCAATCTTAAATATCAGCAACAGACAATGGAGCAAGGCCTTGTGTAGATTTAGGTAACTGATTTAGGCAATTGATATCCCCACGAATATCTGCGGCATTTAATTGCCAATGATAACTGTTATCTATCTCTGAATATGGGTAACTAACAGATAATCGCGATACACGAATAAACCTACAATCCTTCACCTGCAATGAAATATCAGCCAGTTGCAAAGCCCCATTTTTCCATTTTGGTTGTTTCAATGAAACCGTCATACCTGGAGGTAACCAGTGACCGGTGACCTTAGGTAACCAATGAGGAATCGAAAACCATCCCGCCGTTATCAGCAATACCAGCAACATCAGTATGGTAATGAATATTTTTAACCCTTTGGCTATCAACTGTTTGCTCTCCTCATTAAGCCTTAAATCGGTTACTTCTATACCCGTTATCCTTCAAGTTACCTCTTTGTTGGCGGCACTCGCTCACCCCGGTCACATCGTTACCTATGCTCCCGGGGATTCTCTCCCTTGCCGTCGCGATCCATCTTGAAATCCATTGGGTATTTTGTTATTCCATAATTTAGCAGACAGACCTTAAACTAAGACATTGATTATTAAGAAAATTATGTTGAACATATAGGGGAACAACAAGCAATACACTTATAGAGTTAATTAATTTATTGGTTTATTTAACCCTTTAGGTCAGCAATAATTTAAGCTCAAAACAATTTATTAGCTACTTAAATTATAGCGGAGATAATCCCATGAAATTAGTCGTTTACAGTACCAAACAGTATGACTATAAACATCTGGAGCAGGTCAATAAAAAGCTCGGATTTGGTTATGATTTCGAGTTTTTCGATTTCCCTCTCAGTTCAAAAACGGCCAAAAACGCTATTGGTGCAGATGCTGTTTGTATTTTCGTCAACGATAATGCTGACCGTAAAGTGCTTGAAGAATTGGCTGAAATGAATATAAAAATCCTCGCATTACGTTGCGCAGGTTTTAATAATGTCGATCTAGATGCAGCTAAAGAATTAGGTATTCAGGTTGTACGGGTTCCAGCCTATTCCCCTGAAGCTGTTGCTGAACATACCGTCGGATTAATGTTGTGCTTAAACCGCCGTATCCACCGAGCTTATCAACGTACCCGTGACGCCAATTTCTCTCTTGAAGGCTTAATTGGCTTCAATATGCACAACCGTACAGCGGGAATTATCGGAACCGGCAAGATTGGTATCGCAACTCTACGTATTCTTAACGGATTTGGTATGCGTCTGCTAGCTCATGATCCCTACCCCAATCAAGCTGTTTTGGATCTCGGTGCTCAATATGTCGATCTGGATACGCTGTATGCACAATCCGACGTCATATCTCTTCATTGCCCGTTAACACCAGAAAATCATCATCTGCTGAATGAAGTTGCTTTTAGCAAAATGAAAAACGGCGTCATGATCATCAATACCAGCCGAGGGGCTCTAATTGATTCCGTCGCAGCCATTAGCGCATTAAAACAACAAAAAATTGGCGCTCTGGGTATGGATGTTTACGAGAATGAACGCGATCTCTTTTTTGAAGATAAATCTAATGACGTAATTCAGGATGATATTTTTCGTCGCTTGTCTTCATGTCATAACGTGCTGTTTACCGGTCATCAGGCATTTCTGACAGAAGAAGCCTTAACCAGTATTAGTGAAACTACGCTGAGAAATATCCAGCAATTAATCAACGGGAAAAATTGCCCAAATATTGTTAGTAAGTACCCTTAAAATAATATATAGGAGATAAACATGAAAAAAATACTACCTTTGGCAACAGCAACTTTATTGTTAGCCACATTCCAAGCGTCTGCGGTAGAAAACGTGTCAGTTGATGATTTACAACGCCACAAATTTGTTCTGGTGAGCGTTAATGGCGAAGGCGTGAAAAATCAAGAGGGGCGCATACCAACCATTGAATTCGGGGAAAAAATGCACGTTTCTGGTTCCATGTGCAATCTCTTTATGGGCCAAGGTAAACTGAAAAACGGTGTACTGACCGTTAAAAACCTGGCCAGCACTCAGATGCTTTGCTCTGATGAAAAATTAAACAGATGGGATTACCTGATTGGTCAAGTATTAGCCGATGGCGTTAAAGTGACGTTGAAAAATCAAAAACTGACACTCTCTCACCCCGACAATACATTGGTTTATAAAGTTAAGTAATCAAAAAAATCATTTATAAAGTTAGCATTAAACATTTAGCAGAATGAAATTCCTTGAATGGACTCAAGATTAAACTCTGTTTATCCAAATGTTTTATGTTTTAGGTGCCGGAAATTATTCTCCGGCACTTCCAGATATAATATCTAAGCAATAAGTTTACCGCTGATATTAAACTTTTAAACATTATAGGAGAACCAAAATCGACACAAATAAACATAGGCAATATAACTTATTTTTAACTTATTCCCTTCAACTTAAATAAAGAGTTATACACTTTTCACATTTAATAAATAGTTTACTAACCAAATAAAAGGAAATAATTTATGTCCAATATTGCACCGACTGATATTCAATTTATCGACCTCATGAACGAAATGCGCCAACACGCAAAACGTATGTTAAATAATTCTAAAATTGAACCATTTATGCCATCAACACCTGAACTCCAGACATATGCAAATATGCTTGGGGAACAATATGAAAGCACAGATATTACCGAAAATAAGGAAATAGACGGTATTATTAATGAATTGAAAGATTCTGTGAAATCTGGTGCTAATTCAACAACAAACGTATCTAAGACAAGTGTAACTGATAGCACACAGAAATATCAGGCAGCGATTACCGCTGATCCAGACAACGCAGACCAAGACTGGATCGATAACATGAATAAATCTCGTCAAAGAACCAAAGATGAGAACAACAGACAAATTGATACAAGTTACGATAAAGCCATTCAATTTGGGTTACAATTTCCTAACTCCAGAGCAGCAATACAAAGTTTTATGGAAAAAACTAATGCATTCTTTTCCAGTTTATTTGGCAGACTCTCAAATTTTATACTTGATGCAGCCAGGCAACTCTCGGAATGGATAAGCAGAGCATGGGAATCAATTAAATCGTTCTATGATAAAATTAATGTTTGGATTTCCGGTGCTTTGTAATTAATGGATAATGGTTCGAACTAACTCGAACCATTATATTCACCTCAGATATAACCTGGGAAAATTAATTACTTATTAGGCAGTTTGATCCTAGAAATAATTGCCAGTCTATCCATATAATATTTCGCATTACCCCACAACCAACTCTGCTCTTTACTCACATCATCTTCAGCTAAAATATTTCTTAATTCACAGGTCATAACATCATAACCGTAAACATAAAGCCCAAACTGTAACGCCTCATACATTCTGGCTTGCCAAAAAGAGGTGCCTTCTATTATTTGACTCATATTTGAAGCAACAACATCACAGGTTTTAATCAGATAGTGGAAAAAGATTTTAGCGGCCAAATCACTTAATGCCGCTTTATGTTGTGGCTTCCTCGTTCGCCACACAAGTATCTGCGAAGCGAGACGACAGTTAAGCACCAAGTCACTTAATATAATAACTTTGTTGTAATAAACGACTTCTTTTGTTTCGTCACTAAGTAGCGCTAATTCAAAATAGGGCTCATCTATATCATCCAAGTCTAGCCTGTTATCAACCCTGATCAACCGGTAACCTGGCGGAAAAATGAGTTCATCCACATCATGCACAATATTAGTACCAGAGGAATTAAGAGCATCATACAGCACACGATTGAACTCTAACTCACTCAATTGGATGAAATCATTGGTAATCTTTTCTATGTTTCCCACATGTATTGGCATACTTTATGCCTCCTATAATAAACCACAGGTTCAATTACCTAATGGTAATAGTATAGATGCAATTATATATATCCGTCATCTTTCAAGTTGCCTCTTTGTTGGCTGCACTCGCTCACCCCGGTCACATCGTTATCTATGCTCCCGGGGATTCGCTCCCTTGCCGTCGCGATCCATCTTGAAATCCATTGGGTATACAATCAACCTTTAGTTCATTTTTGGGGGATATGCCTACTGGTTAACTTCGCTCTTCCCAACCTGGGAAACACAGAAAATAATTTATTAAATTATAGTTAATTAAATTATTATCAAGGTTTATTAATAATATGCTCTTCCCATTCCACAACATCAATTTCCCGTACAGCGATATGCCTAACAGAAATTCTTTCGCTATGCATTGCTGATTTAGAACCTTTAATCAGAGGATGCCACGGTAATAATGGCTTCCCTTCTTCAAGCAAACGATATGCGCAAGTTATTGGTAACCATGCAAAAGTCGGCAAATTATGACGGGTTAATTTGATACAATCCGGTTCATATCTGAAACGATCTTCGTAATTTTTACATTGGCACGTTTTTATATTGAGTTGATTGCAAGCAACATTAGTAAAATAAATTTCATCGGTATCATCATCCATTAATTTATGTAAACAACACTGCCCACAACCATCACATAATGACTCCCATTCTTCATCCGTCATCTGATCTAGGGTTTTTACCTGCCAGAAAGGCTGAGACATAACTTCTACTATTCCTTATATTATTCAAATCACTCTGGTAGTGAGTGAATTATCATTCAGAGTAACCTTTAACACATCACCGGGTTTCAGTGCGCCAACACCTTCCGGTGTACCAGTGAGAATCACATCTCCCGGCCGCAAAGTAAAAAAGTGCGACATATGGCTGATCAGGGGAACGATGGGTGTCAACATATCGTTACTATTACCGTTCTGCCGTAGTTCATTATTGACCGTCAGTGAAAACTGGACATTCCACGGATCACCAAAATGACTTATTCGAATAAACCCAGATATCGGGCAAGAGCCATCAAACGCCTTACTTTTTTCCCACGGTTGACCTGCTTTCTTGAATTTAGATTGCAAATCACGCAAGGTAAGATCCAATGCAACAGCAAAACCCGCGATAGCGGCGCCAACTCGCTCTTCATTTGCTTGTTTCAACGGCGTACCAATCAGTACAGCCAGTTCAACTTCATGGTGTACAACACCAAAATCCTTTGGAATGGCAATTGGCTGATATATATCACACAGTGCAGTTTCCGGCTTAATAAAAACCACTGGCTCTTCCGCTGGCTGAGACCCCATCTCTTTAATATGTTTAGCGTAATTACTACCAACGCAAACCACTTTATTAACAGGAAGATCCAGTAATGCCCCCTGCCAGTCTCTGTGTTGATACATATTCGTTTCTCACTCTGGTTTATACCCGTTATCTTTCAAGTTGCCTCTTTGTTGGCTGCACTCACTCACCCCGGTCACATAGTTACCTATGCTCCCGGGGATTCGCTCCCTTGCCGTCGCGATCCATCTTGAAATCCATAAGGTATAAAAGCACAACTTATTGTGAATATTGTAGTGGTTAATTTTGCTTATCAAGCCCTTGGATCCTTCTTATTTTTCCATCTGGCTCAGATGTCCATTCATTAAGTTTTCAACCGGAGGAGGGATTTGCAGGTAAAAACCCTGTTCAATTAACGATATTTTTACCTTTTCTATATCAGCACCCGCCAGTTTTGTTCTGTCTGCCAGAGAGATAGTCATTGTATATTGGGGCTGTCCAAAATTTTTCAGTAACTCTTCGGGAACACGAGAGAAATTATCTCTTTTTTCAACATAAAGATATGTTTGCTCCCTTTTCGGACTTCTGTAGATCGCACAAATCATTATAATAAACTCTTTTAAATTCAGGTCACAACTTGCTTGAATAATTCAGTAATTATAACATGTTTATTGTATTTCTAAATATCGTATCCCAGGGGGTGTTCTGGGGGGATCTCAAATTTGCTGAATCTGAGTCAGGCAGGATAGATGTCACAGTCGCCAATTGAGCTAAAAGGCAGTAATTTTACGCTTTCGGTTGTTCATTTACATAATGACCAACCAGAAATCATTCTACAGGCCCTACAGGAAAAAGTGGAACAAGCACCGGATTTCCTGAAAAATGCGCCGGTTGTCATTAATATCTCCGCTCTGCCGGCAAACGCTGATCTGAAAGCACTGCATCACGCTATTGGTTCAGCCGGATTCCGTATTGTCGGAATGAGCGGTTGTCGTGATGAGCAACAGCGCAGAGCGGTAATAAAAGCCTCCTTACCATTACTAAGTGAAGGAAAAAAACAAAAAACCTCGGCAAAGGAAGATAAACCGGCCGAGCCCGCGATTAAAAAAACTCGCGTAATTAATTTACCTGTTCGCTCAGGTCAAAGGATTTATGCCCAAAGCAGTGATCTTATTGTTACCAGTAATGTAAGCGCCGGCGCCGAATTGATTGCCGACGGCAATATTCACATCTACGGTATGATGCGTGGTCGGGCATTAGCCGGTGCATCCGGTGATCAGGAGTGTCTGGTTTTTTGCACCCACTTAAATGCTGAACTTATCTCTATCGCAGGGCAATATTGGCTCGGTGATAAAATCCCGACTGAATTAGCAGGAAAAGCCGCAAAACTTAGCCTGGTAAATAATGAATTAACTATTGAACCTTTAATCTAGCCCTTTTAATAAGGAATCACTTCATGGCACGCATTATTGTTGTTACATCAGGTAAAGGTGGCGTTGGCAAAACCACTTCAAGCGCGGCCATTGCTACCGGCCTTGCTCAAAGAGGTAAAAAGACCGCCGTTATCGATTTTGATATCGGCCTGCGTAACCTCGATCTGATTATGGGATGTGAACGCCGCGTAGTTTATGACTTCGTGAACGTTATCCAAGGTGACGTCTCGCTTAATCAGGCATTAATCAAAGATAAACGTACCGAGAATCTTTATATCTTGCCTGCATCACAAACCCGCGATAAAGACGCTCTCACCTCTGAAAGCGTTGAGAAGGTTTTAGTTGATCTGGATAAACAAGGTTTCGATTTTATTATCTGCGACTCCCCGGCAGGGATTGAAAGTGGCGCGTTGATAGCACTCTATTTTGCTGACGAAGCGATCATCACAACGAATCCGGAGGTCTCTTCCGTACGTGATTCAGACCGTATTCTGGGTATTTTGGCTTCTAAATCTCGACGAGCTGAACGGGGTGAAGATCCGATTAAAGAACATCTGCTATTAACCCGCTATAACCCAGGGCGTGTAAATCGTGGTGATATGCTAAGTATGGAAGACGTTCTGGAAATTTTATGCATTCCTTTAATCGGTGTTATTCCGGAAGATCAATCTGTACTGCGTTCATCTAACCAAGGGGAACCAGTCATTCTGGATGCAGAATCCGATGCAGGAAAAGCGTATGCAGATACTGTTGAACGTTTATTAGGGGAAGAACGTCCTTTCCGCTTCATTGAAGAAGAGAAAAAAGGCTTCTTAAAACGCCTGTTTGGGGGGTAAAACATGGCCTTGCTAGATTTCTTTCTGTCGAGAAAAAAAACGACAGCAAATATCGCTAAAGAGCGGCTGCAAATCATCGTGGCAGAGCGTCGCCGTGGTGATTCTGAACCTGCTTATCTGCCTGATATGAAACGGGATATCTTGGCGGTAATCTGTAAATATATACAGGTCGATCCTGATATGCTCTCTGTACAATTTGAACAGAAAGGTGATGATATTTCCGTGCTGGAACTTAATATAACGTTACCAGAGGCAGAGGAAACTCAAAAATAACGCAGATAGACAGGGCTGTTTTATCATTACCGCCATCAAAGTAACCAAACTATTACGTGGCAGTCTGAGATGGGGTAACCCTAACGGGCCCCCCTTTCTCGCACTTTAGCCTGGCATCAGGCTAAGGCCCTGATATGGATTAATCAGGATAGTTCGCCAGAATCTCTGCGACTGGCTCAGCCAGCAACTCTCCCCGCCATCCACTAAGCAGTTCAGGTTTGTTATTTAATTGTTTCAAGTTCCAGTGAACGCTAAGTAATTGATTAATCTGACGACGAGAGGCCAATAATTCAGAATTAAACCTATGCTGTTCACTTACCTGATGAATCAGCGCCTTAATATCCTTAAATGCTTTGCGATAACCAGGTTGATCAATCAGGTTGGTCATTGGCGGCGGGCATTCACTTTCTGGAATATTTCCACTTTCAGCAACCATTGCCAATAGACGACGACCATGACAACGAATCTCCTGCCCGCTTAACCCTAACGCACCCAACTCTGCCAGAGAAGTTGGCATATAACGCGCTACCTGCCACAGGTTTTCTTCACGAATGACGAAGTTCACGGCTAAATCGCGTTCTCTGGCCTGACTCAAACGCCATGCCGCCAGTTTTTTCAAACACGCAAGCTGTTGGGGACGTAATTGACAGATATTGCCTATCTGTTTATAAGCAGATTCCGGTTCCAATATCTCTTTACGGCGTCGACTGATAAGCCGACACTCGCCCGTCGCAGCCTCCATATATCCGGCCTGCGCTGTTGCAGTCATCAAGATATCCGCCAAAGGCAACAGATAATAAACATCCGCTGCGGCATATTCGCACTGTTTTTCACTTAACGGGCGGGCAAGCCAATCAGTGCGGGATTCGCTTTTATCCAGCTCGACATGAATATATTCAGCCACCAGCGCGGCAAAGCCACATGAAAGCGGGTGCCCAATAAAAGCCGCCAGAACCTGAGTATCAATCATCGGTTCCGGCAAGCATTGAAAAGCATTCAGAAAAACTTCCAAATCTTCACTGCCGGCATGCAACAGCTTCAATATTTGAGGATGAGTAATTAACTCACGGAAAGGTTGCCAGTTGGTGATATTAAGTGGATCAATCAGAGAAAGTTGTTCGCCATCATACAGTTGTATCAAACCTAATTGTGGGTAATACGTCCGTGTGCGTACAAATTCAGTATCCAATGCTACTTTTGAGTATTTTTTTGCCCTTTCGCAAACTTGTTGCAACTGAGCATCTGTGGTGATCAACTGATAATTCAAAACATAGTTCTCTTAGCCATTCATGGAATAAGCACGACAACGCCGGCTAATACCGGCGTTGTCGTGCTTATCAATATTATGAAGAGGATCTCAGGCTATGCTACATTCCTGACCTTTTCCTCTTCATCACGCAGTTCCCTACGAAGAATTTTACCTACATTAGACTTAGGTAATTCATCCCGGAACTCAATGATCTTTGGTACTTTATACCCTGTTAGATAACGACGACAATGGGTTTTAAGTTCATCCTCGGTCAAACTAGGATCTATCCGAACCACAAATACTTTGACAGTTTCACCGGAACTTTCGCTTGATACCCCTATTGCTGCTGACTCTAGCACTTTAGGGTGAGCTGATACAACATCTTCAACTTCATTAGGATACACATTGAAACCAGAAACCAAAATCATATCTTTTTTACGATCTACGATATGAATGGAACCCTGTTCATTAATATTCGCAATATCACCCGTTGCTACCCAACCATCTTTCAACACTTCTTCTGTTGCATCAGGCCGATTCCAATAACCAACCATCACCTGTGGGCCACGTATCCACAATTCTCCCTGCTGGCCCATCTCTACCTCATTACCATCATCATCCACAAGTTTGATTTCCGTTGAAGAGACCGGGAAACCAATACTGCCAGTATAATGTTTCGAGTTATAAGGATTACAGGAAACCAAAGGTGAACATTCCGTCAGACCATAACCTTCAAGCAGATTGGTACCTGTCACTTTTGCCCATTTCTCAGCAACCGCTTTCTGTACCGGCATACCACCACCAACAACCAGACGCAGCGTAGAAAAATCAAGCTTCTTAAATTCTTCATTATTCAACCAGGCGTTAAACAACGTATTTACCCCGGTGACAGAAGTGAACGGATAACGACCTAACTCTTTAGCTGTACCCGTAATATCACGCGGGTTAGTGATCAGAAGATTGCACCCACCCAAGTAAATAAGTAACAAGCAATTCACCATTAACGCAAATATGTGATAGAGAGGCAACGCCGTAACAATCAGCTCTTGGCCTGCACGTAATAATGGAGAATAAACCGCTTTTGCCTGTTCAAGATTTGCCAATATATTACGGTGAGTTAGCATAGCCCCTTTAGCTACACCGGTGGTGCCACCAGTATATTGCAGAAAAGCCAAATCATTACCATTAATTTCTGGTTTTACATATTGCATGCGATAACCTTTCTGTATCGCACAACGAAATGAAATGCCATCAGGCAGATTATACTTCGGTACCAGCCGTTTGATATATTTCACCGCAAAATCAACCAACGTACCTTTAGGTCGAGATAGTTGGTCCCCCATCCGCGTCAAAATAACATGCTTAACTTTAGTGTTAAAAACGATCTTTTCCAATGTATGGGCAAAATTGGAGACGATCACAATAGCGGAAGCACCGCTGTCATTAAGCTGATGTTCAAGCTCACGTGGGGTATACAGCGGGTTTACATTTACGACAATCATACCTGCACGTAGAACACCAAACAGTGCAACGGGATATTGCAGCAGGTTTGGCATCATCAGCGCAACGCGATCTCCTTTACTTAGTCCCAAACCATTTTGCAAATATGCTGCAAATGCCCGACTACGCTCTTCCAACTTACGGAAGGTCATAATCTCACCCATATTGATAAATGCAGGTTGATCTGCATAGTGCGCTACGGCATTTTCAAACATCTCAACCAATGATGCATAACGATCCGGGTCAATTTCCGCAGGAACATCCGCCGGATAATGTTTTAGCCAGACTTTCTCCAAGGTAGTACTCCTGAAATTTTAATTGCTATGTTATCACTCGCCTAATAAATAACGCACGCTTTGATTTAACAAATTATTAACTCAGCGTACCAGTTTAAAAAAGAAACATTGTTCAGGTTGAGATACACATCACTAATTTCATGTTAATCTTGATACATAAAAACAAAGAAAATTGTGTTGTCTGTAAATTATTTTTATTTATCAGTATATTATTGCCATAGTTAATATTTAACTTTGTAGCTATTGATTATACATTGACCTACTTATTTTTTGCTTAAGATAGCATTTTTGAAATAGCATTTATTGCTTTCGTCTATTCCAATGCATTATTAAAAAACCAATATTAATAAAAAATGATTATATACCCTATGGATTTCAAGATGCATCGCGACGGCAAGGGGGTGAATCCCCGAGAGCATAGCGAACTATGTGACCGGGTGAGCGAGTACAGCCAACAAAGAGGCAACTTGAAGGATAACGGGTATATCGGTTTTGTCATACTGCAATCGGATGATATTCCTGATGAACTACGGAAAATTCTGGCAGAAGAGATGACTGCGGGTTTGGGTGCAAGAATTGCAATGAAATTAACGATCAATCCAAAGATAGATAGGAAATAACAGATAAATTACCGCCACATATTATTGCGGCGGCTCAAACTGGAAAGAAAGTTACAATGTCACAAAGTATATCACTCTATCTGGTCAAAATAGTCTCAACAGGTGCGGGGTCGGGGTAATACCAATTCCATCCCCAACCTGAATAATAGGGATAGCCATAATAATTCCAAGGCCCCGGACCATAAGGCATCAATACTCGCTGAACAACTTTCCAGCGTTGATAGCCCATCGCATTAATCACAACATAAGCGTAATCCGCACAACCAATTTTTCCCTTTTTCAATCCCACTATCGGACCGACGACAGTGACGTAATTTCCTTTAAAATCGTCAGGATCAAGGAAATCATTAACATAAACATAGATACGGCCAAGGGAAGGCTCATCTAATTCTGGACTGGCATCCGATGCTAATGGCAATGAGGATATTTCCAAACGAGTACGGTGATTTTCATTCACGACACCAAGTACCTTGCCGCCGAATCGCCCTTCCTGACCGATAAACAGCTCAGGCGTACTCTTAACAGAAAGCAGATCTTGAACAGGCGTTGGTGACGTTCCTTTTACTGAATCAGGAACGGTGATACAGCCTGTAAGCATTACAACACCTAACAAGATTAGCGCTTTAACACTCGGCCGGTAGTTTATTACTCTTAACATAACCACCTTCTCCTGAAAATTGTCCCAATCATGATGTTTAAAATAACGCTGTCTATTTGATACTTTCTTTTACTACAAGTTTCATCAATAGATACTTAACGGCCCGGTAATTTTTTCCAAGTAACTTCATTACGCAAGTATACCGGTTCAGCATGTTCTACGGCCGTCACCTCACCGTTTTGCCACATCTGTATCGCCAGAGGTAACATATCTTCAGCATGAGGTAATGTGATACGACTATCAGTTAACGTTAAATGACTTGTCATCAACTGAGGATGAGCCTGCCAACCAGTACCCGCAACTACCCAATCGCCACTCAATGAAGCCATGAATGCCTGTACCTGTTCCGGTTTCAACACGGCTTCTGTTTCACTTCCTCGCCATTCACCTTGCTGATTACGGATATATTGCCCCCAGTAAACCTCTCCCATCCGGGCATCAATGGCGGTTAATACCTGAGTTGCACCTAGCAGACGAAAAACACCTTGAGCCATTGCATTGAGCGTTGACACACCAATCACCGGCAGTTCAGCCCCCAGAGCCAAGCCCTGAGCAATACCAACACCAATACGTACACCGGTAAAACTACCCGGTCCACGGCCAAAAGCCAAAGCGTCAAGCTGTTGTAAACTCATCCCGGCTTCTGCCAGAACAGATTGAACCATAGGTAAAATGCGTTGCGTGTGTTCACGTGGAGAAATTTCAAACTGTGCCAAAACGGCACCATCATTCCAAAGAGCAACAGAACAGGCTTCCGTTGCAGTATCAATAGCCAGAATTCGTACAGGCATGCCTCAAGCACCTCGGCAAGAAATATAATTCAAAATAAAGTGCTATTTTATCATAGCCTGGTCGATTTTACTCAGTTGGCAGCCATATGAAGGCCATTACCCTTTGCCATATGTACACAGGGGATAGCTGTGTCTTTATGAATTATCAGATAAGTTTACCTGTACTCCATCGCTTCTTAACGTGATCTGTTGTTACATCATGGAACGATCCTTAATCATGTCACGCGATAGCCTGAATTCCGTTCTTCTTAACTATCGTAAGCAATCTCAAGGCTGGGCCTCCGGGTTTTTTTGTTCCACGCTCCCAGTCTGATATAAGATTTTTGCTCACATTCAAATATCGGGCAAAAACAGGCTGTGACAAATGCTCCCGCTCACGAAGAGAACGTATTTCCTCTGGAGAGAGCGATTCTATGGGAGTCAAACAGGCAGCATCAAACTCACGCATGGTTTGCTTATTGACAGCCCCTATTTCGCTTAGTGCCTCCATCGTTTCGTGAATTGCAGCAAACGCATCACTACGATATTTTTTAACCATATTTAGTCACCTCCGAAAAATGACCTTTTTTAATTAACCTGACTAATTGTTCATCTGATAACCCTAGAACGAGGGACGCCATCTTCTTAAACTGTATCTCTTCATCATATTCAATATTAGATCTGTCACTTTTAGCAACCCCATAAACAAAAAAAGCATGTTCTGCGGTCTGGTACAAAATTACCGTGCGAAATCCACCTGACCTTCCTTGCCCTTTACGTGCCACTCGCTGCTTAATTACACCTCCGCCTAAGTCAGCATCAATTTGACCTCTATTGGCTCTTTCAATAGCATCAAGCAAAACCTCGTCGGAAATACGCTGTTTTCGGGCAAAACGCTCGAACCATGCATTCTTAAATATTCTCAAAAAGTAGTTCCACTATTAAATCAATTAAAGTATAATACAAAGTATGATATATAATGGAGATTAAAACAACAATGGAATTAATCGAACCCTTTTTTACCAGAAATATTAGGAGATTGCCGAGCTTGCAGGAAAGCGACCGCTTTCGTTAAATCTCGGGTTCGTGGTGAAGGTGGCAAACTATTCAAAAACACTTCACCATATGGACGCATCACTAAACGATTATCACAAATGACAATGACGCCATAATCATCAATATCACGAATAAGCCGCCCGACACCTTGTTTCAGGCTAATCACCGCATCTGGTAACTGAACTTCATTAAATGCATCACCACCTCTAAGTTGGCAATCTTCAATACGGGCTTTTAACAGCGGATCATCCGGTGCCGTAAAGGGCAATTTATCGATAATGACACAGGAAAGCGCCTCACCGCGCACATCAACACCTTCCCAAAAACTGCTGGTTGCCACCAATAAAGCGTTGCCGGCAGCAATAAATTGCGAAAGTAGCTGACCCTTGCTGGTTTCCCCCTGAACCAAAACCGGCAATGTCATGTTGGCACGGAATGCCTCAGCCAGACTGCGCATCATCTGGTGTGAGGTACATAAAAAGAAACATCGACCTTTATTGGCTTCAATGAGTGGTTTGAGCATCTCTGCCAACCATTTTGCACTACCAGGTTGATTTGGTGATGGTAGATGACGGGGAACGCAAAGTAGTGTCTGACTTTGATAATCAAATGGACTTGGTAGTAACAACGTTTTCGCCTGTTTTAAACCTAGCCGTTCAGTGAAATGGGAAAGTTGCTCGTTAACAGAGAGTGTGGCTGAGGTGAACACCCAACAACCGGATTGCTCATTAATTATCTCACTAAATTTGTCGGCAACAGACAGCGGTGTGAGTGCTAAAAGAAAATGGCGACCATAACTTTCAAACCAATAGCTATAACCGGGGATAGTCACCTCTTTCAAGCGCTTAAGACGATTACGATAAATTGTTGCCCTTTCAAAGGCCGCGTCCAACATGACTGAACGCCCTAAAGATAATTTCATCACGTCATAACAAAGCTCAAGCGCATCATCAAGCAATACCAATGCCCGCTGGACTTGCGGGTTTTGCAATAACTCCCGCAAATTACCCCGATAACCGTTCTCTCCCAACGCTAGCCGGAAATCTTGTGTACTCTGACTCAGACGATCTGCGCTCTTTTGTAATTGAGCTTGATCTCGGACTTCCGTGCGATACACCATAGTGATGTCTCTGGAGAGATCCATCAGTTGGCGGCTACTTAATTGCTGACCAAAATATTGACTGGCGATATCAGGGACTTGATGTGCCTCATCAAATATTTTGACTTCTGCTTGCGGGATCAACTCACCAAATCCCGTTTCTTTCACCACCAGATCCGCCATAAACAGATGATGGTTAACAACGATAACATCCGCCTCCATTGCCCGGCGGCGAGCTTTGAGAACAAAGCATTCCTGATAACGCGGACAATCACTGCCTAGACAGTTATCGTTCGTACTGGTTACCAACGGCCAAACCTGGCTATCTTCCGCCACTTGGTGACAAGTACTGATATCCCCCTCTTCAGTTTGTGAAGACCAGCCTCTTAGCCGAACAATATCTGACAAAATTTCTGCTTCCAATTGTCCGCCCCCAAAAGAGTGCTGTTCCAACCGTTCCAAGCACAGATAATTTGCACGACCTTTCAACAACGCTAATTTACCGGTGAAATTAATTGCTTCGGCGACTGTCGGTAAATCACGATTATAGAGCTGATCCTGTAATGCCTTAGAACCTGTGGAAATGATAACTTTCTGCCCAGAACGCAACGCGGGTGCTAAATAGGCAAATGTCTTACCTGTTCCCGTGCCTGCTTCTACGACCAATTGTTGATGGTTTTTAATCGCACACTCAATAGCCACTGCCATTTCTCTTTGAGCATCACGGGGTTTAAAACCGGTTATTGCTTTAGCAAGGGCACCATTTTTCGCAAAATCGTCTGACACAAACCGTCTCTTTCAATAGAATGGATGGAGATTATGCCAATAGTATGTTCTGATCACCACCCAAAATCAGGCAGATAGTCATTCACAGGAAGGAATATCCATGACAATTGAACGTATTGATCCTCAAGATCGCTGGTCCGAAGCGGTAGTTTACAATAAAACCATTTACTACACCGCCGTACCGGAAAACCTGGATGGTGATATTACTGAGCAAACAGCGAATACACTGGCCGCTATTGATATTATGTTACAGCGTCTCGGTTCTGATAAAAGCAAAATTATCGACGCCACTCTTTTCCTGGCTGATGGAAAAGAGTTTACTGGCATGAATGCCGCCTGGGATGCATGGGTTATTGCAGGAAGCGCACCAGTACGCTGCACCGTTGAAGCTAAACTAATGAATCCCAAATATAAAGTCGAAATAAAAGTTATCGCAGGTATTTAATATTAATTTTGGGATATTCTCTATCGCCTACATTTATATTTTAATTATATGGAGGTTATTCAGAATATCCCAATAGGTGTTATTAATATAAGTAAGATATGATTTCCCCTGTTAATTTAGTTGCAATAACACGTTAAAATAAAACATTAATCGATATTTTCATAAACTATATTATTCATTGATCCAAGTGGAATATTATAAACCCAACAATTCTAACCTTCCTCCTATGCCTTGAACTATCGGTAACCATTATAATGTTCATCTAATATTGACATTCTCATTTTGACAAACCATGAAAATGACCATTATAATGTTCATTAAGGCCATCAATGACCACTATAATGGTCAACAGGAGGGGGGAATGTTAAAACATAGAGCCTATTCAAAATTCTCTCAAGAGGCAGTTATGTTACTCGGAGAACAAATCAAGTTAGGTAGAAAACAACGCCATTGGTCAGAAAAGAATTTGGCAGAACGTGCTGGTATATCCAGAACCACACTACAAAAAATTGAAAACGGGGATATGGGTTGTTCCATAGGATTAGCATTTGAGCTGGCCAACCTTGTAGGTATCAGCTTGTTTGACAGTGATAAATTTCCTATCTCAGCACGTATAGAACAAACAAGAGATAAATTAGTTTTATTACCACAGCGTATTCAGGAAGAAAAGAGAGAGGTATACGATGATTTCTAATAACAAAGAAGTTGTTTAGTCCCAACATTTGATGGCTAGATATGCTAGTTATGAAAAATTTGCCGAGATTATACGATATCGTTTCACTAATCCTCAGAAAACATTAGAAGAATTATTTTCACGATTAGTTTTTAATATACTGTGCGGTAATACAGATGATCACGCTCGAAATCATGCTGCATTTTGGGATGGAAAAAATTTAAGTTTAACTCCGGCTTATGATATATGCCCTCAAGGTAGATCAGGCAATGAAGCATCTCAAGCAATGTTAATAGTCGGAAATAAAAATCTAAGCCAATTACAAACTTGTTTGGAAACTGCACATAACTTTAATATTTCAGAGAAAAAAGCAAAAGAAATCTTTAATGGACAAATATTAATAATCCAAGATAATTGGAATAATATCTGTGAAGAAGCTGAGTTAAGTGAAATAGATAAAAAATTGTTCTGGCATAGACAATTTTTAAATCCATTCTCCATAATTTTTTGAGAACTTTAAAACCTGTACATAAACTTATTGTAAACCCATCTTACGGGCCAAAATACCTACTCTATTTCAGCAATGGCCCTTAATAATTTATTTTAGAAATATATGTTATGTTTTATCCGCTGATAATACTTTGATGATCAATGTAAATAAAATAGTTTCCAATATTGCTTATCACAAATAGCGTTAATTTCATCTAACAGAGTTAACTCACCAAATTGACTTTCTATTTATTTACCTTTTCAATGTTGAATTATACTTATACGTCGTCCATACTTTCTAATAAGCACATCAGTGTCTGCCACTGTTTAGTGAATATAAACATGGCCTAATCTTCAATAACTTTTATACCCTATGGATTTCAAGATGCATCGCGGCGGCAAAGGAGCGAATCCCCGGGAGCATAGCAAACTATGTGACCGGGGTGAGTGAATGCAGCCAACAAAGAAGCAACTTGAAAGATGACGGGTATATCACTTGGTATGGAGCATACTATGGATGTTTGTTCAGGTTGTCATGATTCCCTTCATGATTCCGTTGTTGCGGAAGTAGAAGGCAAGATCTATAAAAGTTGCTCATGTTGTTCCGCCGCAATGGGTCAACATGTTTTTTATCGCTATGAAGACTTTGGTATGAGGGATATGGGTGATGGCCGCTATATTGTTCAGTCTTGGTGTCCTGGTTGTCGAGTGAAAGATGGTCATAAACCAGACGTCTGTTTTACCTGCTAAAAGTCATTTATATACCCTATGGATTTCAAGATGGATCGCGACGGCAAGGGAGCGAATCCCCGGGAGCATAGATAACTATGTGACCGGGGTGAGTGAGTGCAGCCAACAAAGAGGCAACTTGAAAGATAACGGGTATATTCATATCTGCTGGTTATTATGCAAAATAGTTGCTAGTTGCATGCCAGCAGATAATATAAGAAATAAACAATAAAATTCGTTACTTAAAAACCTGAACGCTAATAATGTGTCTTTATCCTGATTTTAAAAATTAAGATGGCTTAAGCCATCTTGATTATCACCATGCCCAACAGCAACAAGGCAATTCCACCCCAACCTTTATAATTCAAACGCTGATTAAACATAATCCAGCCAGCAGCAACCGTCGCGATAATACCGAAAGCGCCCCATAAGGCATAAGCAATGGACAACTCAATTCCCTTCACTGCCTGAGCAAGCGCACTGAACGCCCCAAGGACAGCAATAAGCGAGAGAATCCCCATCCAAGGACGTCTAAAACCATCAGAAAGTTTCAGTAAAATATTCGCTAAAATATCCAACGTGACAGCAAGGAATAAGAACGCCGCATGCCACCATTCAAATTGTTGCAACATGTTAAGCCTCCTTTATTTTACTGTTTTTGATTATTGCGACACTGACAGCCTTATTTGCCATCTGTTTCACTACCTCTGCCGATTTTTTAACTGCGGCTTTTCTAGTGCCGGATTTAATCAACATAATTCCTGTTATCAGCAGAGCCAAACCACCTACTTTCATCAATGACAATGATTCATCAAACCACATGACACTAAAAACAGTAATAAATAGAATGCCAACCCCTTCCCACAAAGCATACGCAACGCCCAGTGCCACTTTTTTCACCGCCATTGCCAACAAGATATAGGATGTGGCGATCATGATGTACATCACGGCCATGCCAACTACACCGCCGGAAACGCTGGCATGTTTCATCGATAAGGTACCGATAACTTCGGTAATAATTGCCATTACAAGGAATAACCAATAAATCATTTTCTTTCTCCTGACCACGCAAATACGCACGTCAAGACGCAAGCTATAAATGATCTAAACCCACCCATATATAAGATGAGAAATAATAACCTGACGTTTTTGACGAAACAGAAATACCGGTTGAAAACCGGTTAACAGGAGTCAGACGCTATAATGCACCGCACCAATAATGCTCACTGGATAAAATGGCAGAAAGGAAAAGCATGTGAGTGGAACTTTGAAACTTGACGCTTTTGGCGCTGTTCATGATATCTCATTCCTTCATCGCACCGATATTCCGCGCGATATACTAAGAATCCTCATAAATAGTGTTAATTTTCCTAGTACTTCTACCATATAAGATAATATAAAGCAATCAATCAATCTCATTTATTTTTTTATCTGATAGACAACATTGAATAAAAAAACAGAATTGATACCAACAATATACCCTATGGATTTCAAGATGCGTCGCGACGGCAAGGGAGTGAATCCCCGGGAGCATAGCAAACTATGTGACCGGGGTGAGCGAGTGCAGCCAACAAAGAGGCAACTTGAAAGATAATGGGTATAAGCTGATACCTTGTTGATAACAACCCAGCCGCTTACAGCGCGGCTTGAGCCTCAACAGAAAGGTTTGTCAATTATTCAAATTCATTCCATGAACGACCATCGCGGGTGATCATGGCAACAGAAGCAACCGGCCCCCACGTTCCCGACTGATAAGGCTTAGGCGCATCATTATCCGCCGCCCATGCATTCATAATAGAATCAACCCATTTCCACGCTTCTTCCACTTCATCACGACGAACGAATAGCGCCTGAATACCCCGCATAGCCTCTAGCAGTAACCTCTCATAGGCATCCGCCAACGGAATATGGTTAAACGTTTCAGAGAAACTCAGATCCAGCTTAGTGGTTTGCAGGCGATGCTTGTGTTCCAGCCCCGGAGCTTTATTCAGCACTTCAATATCAATACCTTCATCCGGCTGCAAACGAATCGTCAGCTTGTTCTGCGGTAGTTGTTGATAAGATTCAGAGAACAAATTCAGCGCGGGCTTTTTGAAATAAACCACCACCTCAGAACATTTCGTTGGCAGACGTTTACCGGTTCTCAGATAGAAAGGAACCCCGGCCCAACGCCAATCATCAATATCGACACGGATAGAGACAAAAGTTTCCGTCCGGCTGGACTGGTTCGCCCCCTCTTCTTCCAGATACCCCGGTACCTTATGCCCCTGAACAAAACCAGCAGTGTATTGACCTCGTACCGTCTTCTCTCGCACATTCGTGTGATCAATACGGCGCAGAGAACGCAATACTTTTACTTTTTCATCGCGGATACGGTCTGTCGTCAAATCCGCCGGAGGAGACATAGCAATCATGGTCAATATTTGCAACAGGTGATTCTGGATCATATCGCGCATCTGCCCGGCTTGGTCAAAATAACCCCAACGGCCTTCAATACCGACTTCTTCAGCTACCGTAATTTGTACATGATCAATTGTCCGGTTATCCCAATTATTCACAAACAGGGAATTGGCAAACCGCAGCGCCAACAGATTCAATACGGTTTCTTTACCCAGATAATGATCGATACGATAAACCTGACGCTCATTGAAATATTTTGCCACTTCATCATTAATAGCTTTGGATGATTCAAGATCGGTCCCTAAAGGCTTTTCCATCACAACTCGATTTGGCTCTTTATTTAGCCCTGCAAGGCCCAACCCGTGACAAACCGAACCAAAAGTACTGGGTGGCATCGCAAAATAATGGATTGCAGGCCGATTCTCCTGCTTAAGAACTGCCTTCAATTTGGCAAAGTCTTCCTTTTGATTAACATCCAGATTGCAGAATGCCAAACGCTCACGCAATGTCTTCCATAATTCTGAATCTAATTTTTCTGGCAAGAATGTATTTAAAGCTTCTTCAACAACCTTGGTATAAGCCGTTTTATCCCAATCAGCCCGGCCAACACCGATAATCCGGGTTTCTGGGTGAATATAACCCGCTTTCTCAAGCTGATAAAGGGAAGGCAATAATTTCCGGCGTGCCAAATCCCCTTTAGCGCCAAAAATGACTAAATCACAAGCCTGAGCTGTAGAAGTAACCGCCATATGTCTCTCCTCGTTGCGGGATATTGTAATTTTGTTACAGCATTAACCAATAATGTACTCTTTTGGCCATGGCGCGTAAACAGCGATAATGAATAACCATCACTTTATGTTAACAATATGTTTTATCCATGATAAAAATGTGATAACTTTATGTAACTTTACAACGTTTATGAAAGATAATTACCAATATGGAAGTTAGACACTTGTCATACTTTTATGAAAAACATTAAATTATTGTGACTTCCTACTGCCAGCTTCAATTTGCTAATAGTATATTTTCATAAAAATTTATATAGATTTCTTCTCTGAATGAAATCGTCAAAACCACAGGTAACTGCGTTTTATGAATACACTGGAACGGGTCCAAAACAGTATCGAATTTTTGAGTAAGTCAGAAAAAAAAGTGGCACAGACAATCCTGGCTTCACCGCAAACTGCGATTCATGCCAGTATCGCCACACTGGCAAAAATGGCGGAAGTCAGTGAACCCACGGTTAACCGTTTTTGCCGCCGTCTGGATACTAAAGGTTTTCCCGATTTCAAACTCCATCTAGCCCAAAGTCTTGCCAATGGCACACCTTATGTAAATCGCAATGTTGAAGAGAGCGATACAGTTAGTGCCTACACCAATAAGATATTTGAATCGGTAATGGCAACTCTGGATACCGTCAAAAACAATTTGGATATTACCGCCATTAACCGAGCTGTTGATTTACTGACTCAAGCCCGGAAAATCTCATTTTTTGGCTTGGGGGCCTCTGCTGCCGTCGCCCATGACGCAATGAATAAATTTTTCCGGTTCAACATCCCCGTTATCTATTTTGATGACATTGTGATGCAACGAATGAGCTGTATTAACAGTGCCGAAGGTGATGTCGTCGTACTCATCTCCCATACCGGCAGGACTAAAAGCCTGGTCGAAGCAGCACAACTTGCGCGAGAAAATGATGCGATAGTTATCGCAATTACCTCCCAAGATTCTCCCCTCGCCCACGAAGCAACGCTCGCCATTCTTCTGGACGTCCCGGAAGATACAGATATTTATATGCCAATGGTCTCAAGAATCGCTCAATTAACTGTTATTGATGTTTTAGCTACTGGTTTTACCCTGCGCCGTGGTTCAAAATTCAGAGATAACTTGAAAAGAGTCAAAGAAGCGCTACGAAATTCACGCTTTGATAAAATTGACTTTCCCCCGACCTGAAAATAGCCCTCTCATTATTAGGCTGACTCGCAACCATTGCGTAGTCAGCGATCGTTTATAACTCACTGAACATCGGTAAATAATCTGCACTAGCTAATAAGAGAGAAATTACATAATTATGTCAAGAAAATCCTATATTATTCAGTTAACTCAATAAAATAATGACCGTTTAAAATTAAAACATAGGGTATTATTATAAAAAATTTACCGAAAGAAATAGAAAGCAGGAAGATAAAAATAACTTTCAAATATTGAATATAAATTTTTTAGATATTTACCCGATCAACAGTTTCACATTTCTTATTTCCACCCATTATACAAAAACTATTACCCCTCTAAGTTATAAGAATACTTTATTATGCTTTTTCCGAGCTAAAATATTATTGACATATATTACTTAAAATTAATTTTTTAATAATTCAGTATGTTGTTTATAAAAGCACATTATTTATATCTGAGGAAAATATATGAATCTCAAGAATGATTTTAAAGCTTTTTCTATTGGTAATAATGCTAATATAGTCAGTCAAGAAGCCTATGAAGAAAGCCGAAGTTTGAAAACTGGGTTCCCCCCAAGCGATATCACTATTCATGTGCTAAACAAAGTATTACGTCAGTCATCAACCATATCCTCTGTCATCGCTAATTTTATCGCAACCCAATCTGGCAACGATATTCTGGATGATGGCGATATCGCTAAACTGATTGCCCAATTAAATAGCGCGTTAGAACAAAAAATTACAACAACAGTGCCAAGTGCCTCACTAATACAACAAGGCGTTATTCAACTCACAGATAAAACAGGCAACAGTAATACCCTTGCAGCAACGCAGAAGTTTGTTTCTGATGTAAACGATAACGCTAATAACCGGCTAGCAAAAAACCAAAACGGTGCCGACATTCCTGATAAAGATGCTTTTGTGAGAAATCTCAGCTTATTCGAAAAATTGATCCCGGTAGGGGTACCACTTCCCTGGCCGACTACCACGCCACCAGAAGGATGGGCGCAATGTAATGGCGCTCCCTTTGATAAAACAAAATATCCGAAATTAACGCAGGCTTATCCTAACGGAGTATTACCCGATTTACGTGGTGAATTTATTCGTGGTTGGGATAATGGACGTGGTGTTGACAACGGACGTCATATATTAAGTTTTCAATATGATGCGTTCAGAAGACATAATCATAGTATTTATACCACTAACAGCGATAGAGCCACTCTTGAATATACGGACCCCATGCGTGGCAGTATGACTGGAGGTCCAAACGAACGCGGCGGCTTAGGGGAAAATAAATCTATTGGGATGAATGGTGATAATGAAACACGCCCGAGAAATGTGGCATTTAATTATATTATCAGGATGGCCTGATGAATAAAGCCGTACCGGACAAAAATAATATGACCATCCAATAGGATCACACAACCATACAATTTCAGGTAATACCGGAGATTCTGATTGCCAGATTCCACTAATCACGACCACTTTTCATTGCCAGAACTTCCAAGACTATTAGATTATCGATAAACCGGGAACAAATCGTGATAGGATAGAAATGCGGCAACGGTCATATCAGGATGTGTTGATACGAGTCACAAAAAACCACGATAGTCGCTTGCGGCCTTGCCACGAAGGTAAACCACAAAAGTAATCTGTAAACAGCCTTGATAGTTGGATTGCCAAAGAGGTTTTTTTACTCGTTTTATAGGATAATTAATAGATTATTGATTATTTTTATATCACAAATACCAATACTCACAGGTCAACGGAGTAAAATATGTCCAGACGGCTCAGAAGAACTAAGATTGTTACTACACTTGGTCCGGCTACTGATCGCGATAATAATCTTGAAAAGATTATTGCTGCGGGTGCAAACGTAGTCCGCCTTAACTTTTCCCACGGTACCGCCGAAGATCATCTCCAGCGAGCCAACAAAGTCCGCGAGATCGCCGCCCGCCTGGGATGCCATGTCGCTATTCTTGGCGATCTTCAAGGACCTAAAATTCGCGTATCAACGTTTAAAGAGGGCAAGATTTTCCTGAATGTCGGAGATAAATTTCTGCTTGATGCCAATCTTGGTAAAGGCGAAGGCGATAAGGAGAAAGTCGGTATCGATTACAAAGGATTACCCGCAGATGTTGTACCGGGTAATATTTTGTTGCTGGATGATGGCCGTGTTCAACTGAAAGTATTAACAGTTCAAAGCATGAAAGTCTTCACGGAAGTCACTGTAGGTGGCCCGCTATCTAACAATAAAGGCATCAACAAACTGGGTGGTGGTTTGTCCGCTGAAGCGCTGACCGAAAAAGATAAAGAAGACATTATTACTGCGGCCAGAATCGGCGTTGATTACCTCGCTGTCTCTTTCCCCCGCACCGGTGAAGATCTCAATTATGCTCGTCGCCTGGCGCGAGACGCGGGTTGTGAAACGCAAATCGTGGCAAAAGTTGAACGCGCAGAAGCGGTTAGCAGTGATAAAACCATTGATGAAATCATTCTGGCTTCTGATGTGGTCATGGTTGCTCGTGGTGACCTTGGCGTAGAAATCGGCGATCCAGAGTTAGTTGGTGTTCAGAAGAAGTTGATTCGCCGAGCACGCCAGCTAAATCGTGTCGTGATTACTGCCACCCAGATGATGGAATCCATGATCACCAATCCGATGCCTACCCGCGCAGAAGTGATGGATGTGGCAAACGCCGTTCTTGACGGCACTGATGCGGTGATGCTCTCCGCTGAAACCGCAGCAGGCCAATACCCGGCCGAAACCGTTGCCGCAATGGCGCGAGTTTGTCTGGGAGCAGAAAAAATGCCCGGCCTTAACGTATCCAAACATCGGCTAGACACCACTTTCGACAGTATTGAAGAAGCCATTGCGATGTCTACCATGTACGCGGCAAACCACTTAAATGGGGTTAAAGCCATTATTGCCATGACTGAATCAGGCCGGACCACTCGTATCATGTCTCGCATCAGTTCTGGTCTCCCGATATTCTCGATGTCCCGTCATGAGAAAACCTTAAACCAAACGGCACTTTATCGTGGCGTGACACCGGTTTATTGCAGCAGCCATACTGACGGCATCACCGCAGCTAATGAAGCGGTTAATCGTCTGCGTGATAAAGGTTATCTAATTTCCGGTGACCTGGTGCTGGTTACTCAGGGTGATCAGATGGGAACAATTGGCAGTACTAATACCTGCCGTATTCTTGAAGTGGAATAAAACTTTATGACATTTAGCGCCAAGTTTTCGACAAGTAGGTTAGAACCAGAAAACTGGCGCACTTTTATTTGAAATCCATAGGGTATAAATCCTTTACCTAAAAAGAGTAATTTTAATCTTCTCTAATATTCTATTATGGAAATATTTCAATCAGATATTATAAAAATACAAGCAATGTTAAGTCTAGGTTAAAAACATTTATCTTAAACATAGCAATAAGAATAAATTAGATAAATTCTCATTGCCAAAAAATTCTATTTTATTAACGTTATAGCTGTCCGATATGCCAAAATTTAGGACTTACATCTGCCAAATAATGTCATAAAAAACAACAAAGGATATTGACAATCATTTAAAATAGCACTATAAATTAAATACTGATATCAGCACCTTCCATATGGAAATACAATATTTCCTAATAATATCTCTATTAGAAGGAAATAGCGGATTAATTCATTAACCATCTAAAAATAAAGTGGAGATTATCATGCATAATACCTCAACCTATAAAACTCAAGAAGCATTGAATTCCCTTGCTGCATCATTCAAAGAGACCGAACTCTCAATTACTGAAAAAGCACTGGAAGAATTAAACAGTAAACCAAAGATCCCTGAGATTACCGCCTGGAACTGGTCAAAGAGCTTCCAAGAGATTTAACCCTACCCTATCAGGTTATTTTATTTTCCTGCAAAAAATGCCTATTAGGATAAATACTGCATCCGTTCAATTAAAAATTTTTTGAACCTTGACCATAGGGTAATCCTATGAATTTTTTGGGATTACCCTAAATAATTTCATTATGTGAATATAATAATTTGAACAATATAGATAAATGTTTTCACCTACGAAGGAAATTTTGTCTTTTTCTAAAAGAGATAATATACTCATTAGATTAAATTTTTTCATCTCTACATATAAATATAATGGATTTCAGTAACTCAAAAGTGTAAAAAGATGAGAAAAAACGCATATTGACAAAAAAACACTTTAGTTGGATCTTCATGTAGTTGTGTGGAAGACTCAAAAGCAAGGATAGCCGTCTCATCCACACCACGGTACATTAGCATTTATATTAAAATTTTTCCTATACCCTATGGATGTCAAGATGCATCGCGACGGCAAGGGAGTGAATTCCCGGGAGCATAGGTAACTATGTGACCGGGGTGAGCGAGTGCAGCCAACAAAGAAGCAACTTGAAAGATAACGGGTATATACAGTAAGGAATGGTAGCCACAAATGAACGCTATTAACATCTCAAAATCCATGAAGCGTTTCAATATCTCAGTATCGATACTCTCAGTGTCAATAGCGATATTAGCCATTTATTTACTTTCCACCACCTTCTATTCAGATACGCAGGTCGATAACGATTATGGAAACAATAGCAGTTTTTACCGGGTAGAAACGACCTTTAATTTACCTAACGGAGAAAAAGTCAGATCAGCAAAATCACCCTTGCCACTCACAGACGAACTGAGAAAAGATGAGAGAATAAGCCACGTAAACTACTTTTTTAAACTTAACACTACGATTGAATTAAAGGGAAAGAAGATCACTAAAGTCCCTGTGTTTGCGGTAAATGATGAATTCTTGAATATCCTATCTCCCTTTAAGAAAGTGGATACCTCTCTGGGCGCAAATGAGATTTATATCACAGAAGAGTTCAATAACCACTATCTCGGCTTAGCAAATCCCAAAGGGAAATCTCTCGTTTTAAACAATGAAACCTATATCATCAAAGATATTTTAGAAAGACGTCGCGATTCCAGCCTTAATATTCAAGCTATTATTGCATTTAAACCAACGCTGATTAAAGATTACAATAAAGAACTATTCAATTGGTATGATACCCAGGCTTATATTTTCATAAGATTTGCTAATGAAAAGTCAATGTCTAACCTCAATACACTACTCAATCATATTATTGAAACCAAAGCGCCCAATCTTCCAGGTGCGCCATTTACTGCCAGCGAATTTATTCATCTATCACTAAAAAAATTAAAAGATATGCATTATCAAGATGGATTACCTGATGAAATATCTACTGGTTTATCAAAGGAGATAATCTATAGCTCATATATTGCATTCGCGTTTATCTTATTTTCAGCGCTCACCAACTACTATAATTTAACCTCTGCGGATTCAGCAGAAAAAAGGGATATCTATCAGTTAAAGAAAGCATTAGGTGCTTCAACTTTCAATATTATCAAAGATTCATTACCTTCCATGCTGATCAGAATGACATTCTCCACCTTTATTTTCTTACTACTTATTATCACAACATTCAGTACATCACATTATATCAAGAATATATTTTCCCTATTAGAAATAAAGAGTTTAATATATCTGGGGATATTCTCTATTTTTATCACTTTTATGCTTATTTCATCAATACATTTTTCATTCTCATTACGTTTCTATATTTATCAAAGAAACAGAAAAATGGATATGAGATATGAATCAACACTTGCCTCTTGGTTTAGAAAATCATCGTTAGCTATTCAATTACTTGTTTCTGGGGTATCTATTTATTTAGTCACTGGACTAGCAAATCAATATATTCACCTTGTTGATTTATACACGCCGTATGATAATACCAAGACAATATCGGTAGCAATTAATAACGATAATAGCAAAAAATTAGCGATTAATGAATTAAGCTATAATCTTATCAGCCAATACAATACATCAAACATAACCCTAAGTAACTGGCGACCATTTGACATGTCAAGGGAAAATATCACTGTTTACTATTCCGGCCAACAAAACAAGAATAACTATATTTCGTCTAATGTTATTACTGCGGACGAGAATTTTACTCATGTATGGAAAATGAAAATCTTAGCCGGCGGAAATAATCGAGTATATCAAAGTGATAATGAGAATATAGTCAATGCATTAGTTACAAAAGAATTTTTAAAACAGAATGGCATCACTCAATACGATGATATTTTTAATAATTACTATTGGTACATAATGGAGGACAAAAAGATCCAAATTAGATTTATTCAGATTATAGATGATTTTAATTTAGGCGCGGTAGATGAACCTTTTCGACCCATCATTGTTTTCATAAAAAAAGATCACAGCAAATATGCTTCGCTGAATCTAAATGATATTAGTCACCTTACTCCGACACTCAAAAAATTATCAGAACAGGGTTTTGATAAAAATGACATTGATTTAACCAGTGATTTATTTGATGCTTATTATGATAACTATTTAAAAGTAATAAAATTATCATCGGCTGTCGCTATATTTTCCATCCTATTATTAATCATTGCCTGTTTTACTACCAGTATGACTGACTTTAACTCTATGAAAAAAGAATTAAGTATAATGGAGTCTATTGGCGGCTCCATTTATACAAACCTTACCCACTTTTTATCGAAAAGCGTTATCCCTATTATCGCATCAATTTTCGTAGCATATCTATTGGGAAGAACAATTTTAGTTTATCTACTCGATGAATATGGCGTAATTTACACTGACTCTTTTGTATACAGTGCTTTCGCGCTATCTGCCACAATGATATTCACCGTTATTATCATGATCACTACCTATTTGGTGAATTATAGAAAACTCTCTGCTACTAAATTTTTGTGAGATTAATCATGGATATAGAAATTAGAAAAAAAAGCATGCATAATAAGGAGAAATTATTAATTCTCATTTTCTTTATTGCTTTTATTTCATTTATCGCCTTTATTATCTATTACGTCACTTCAGCCAAAGAAGCTGTCGTCAATGAAAATGAAGTGACTCAATTTCATGTCAGTAGCAAAGTAGATAGCGATATTCTGAAAACAAGAGCGGTTGTTATTCCTAATAAAAGCGTGTCTATTTCAACAGAAATTGGCGGTATTGTTACTGATATAATGAAAAAACCATCACAAGATGTTTTGAAGAGTGAAGAAATCGTTAAATTATCTAATTTTAATTTCACATTGAGTAATTCCGCAATGTTAGCGGATGTTACAGACAAATTGAATAATTTGATCAATATCAGAATAAATTTGCAATCTGATTACAGGGATATCAATAACAGATTCTTAGAAGCCGATAAAGAGTTGAAAAAGGTAGCAGACAAGTTAAGACGATATCATGATCTTGTACACAAAAATTATGTTTCTAAAGAAACTTTGTCTGATTTAAAGATTAAAAGAGATTACTGGCACAATGTTTATTTATTTTACAAAAAATTGAAAAATGATAAAGATCGAGATATAGCAAAGCAATTAAAAGAAATAGACGAATTTGTCGAAAAACAGCGAAAACTTTCCGAAATTATTGAAAATGGTTTTGAACAACTTTCAATAAAATCACCTATAGCCGGTAATATCAGTTCATTAGATTTAATTTTAGGTCAGCGATTAAAGCCTGGCGATCAAATTGCTATTGTGGATGACTTATCCAGCTTCTATTTTGAATCAGAGATTAACGAATATTATTTAAATAAAATAGCCTACCATTCATCTGCCAGCTTAATCTATAACAATGGAAAAATCCCTTTACTTGTGAAGTTAATTTCATCTGAAGTCAATAATGGAACATTCAAAGTTAGATTTGAATTGGAAGATAAGAAAGCCATTAACTTCAAACGGGGGCAATCCGTTGATGTCATTATTAAACTTAATGAAGATCGAAAAATATTCTCCGTACCTTCATCAATGATCTTTTCCATTGATAATAAAAGCTATGTATTTGTTTACTATCCAGATAAGAAAATTGCTCAACGTATTCAAGTGTCTATCGGGCAGAATAATGGTTCCAATATTGAGATTAAAAATGGTGTTACTGAAGGACAAACGTTAGTAAGCTTTGGTAAAAACAGATTGGTTAATAATGATACCGTAAGGATTGAATAAAATGATTAGTATGATGAATGTCTGTAAATCATATAAAACGAAATTTATTCAAACAAATGTTTTGAATGAAATAAATCTCAATATAGATAAAGGTGAATTTATCTCCATAATGGGCGCATCTGGATCAGGGAAATCAACATTACTCAACGTTATTGGCATGTTTGAAACGATTGATAGCGGTCAATTCACACTGAATAATAGCAATATTTTAGCAATGAAATATTCTGAAAAAATATCATTCAGACGAGAATTTATTGGTTATATTTTTCAATCATTCAATTTATTACCCAATCTAACTGTATTTGAAAATATAGAACTACCATTGAAATATAGAGGTTTTTCCAAAAAACAGAGAAAAAATAAAGTATTTGATGCAATAAGTCATTTTGGATTAGAAAATCGGGAAAATCATAAACCGGTACAATTATCTGGCGGACAACAACAACGTGTCGCTATTGCCAGAGCAATGATATCAAATCCTACTATTTTATTGGCTGACGAGCCAACGGGGAATCTAGATAGCGTAAATGGTCAGAATATTTTATCTTCACTTAAAGCTCTCAACGAAAATGGCACGACGATTGTTATGGTAACCCATTCCATTGAAGCGGCTGCATTTTCTCACAGAACATTAACCATGAAGGATGGCCATTTGCTTGCTTGAGCATATACCCTATGGATTTCAAGATGTATCGTGACGGCAAGGGAGCGAATCCCCGGGAGCATAGATAACTATGTGACTGGGGTGAATGAGTGCAGCCAGCAAAGAGGCAACTTGAAAAATGACGGGTATAAATAACATAATAAAGGAGTTCATTATGGACACAATAATCCCAATAAAACATTTAGATTCAGATGAATCATCGATTCTCAAGAAATCGCCTAAGATTAATTACAGGCAGTTGGCTTGCAGAATTATCGGCGAAATCCCGGCTGAAAAGATATTAGATGATGATGAATTGGCTTTATATAATGAGGAAATAGGTATACACCTTAGCCCTGAAATTATTAATGCCAATAAGTTAGTCGTTGTTGTTAAAGCTACCAGGCTTTGCAATTTAAGGTGTACTTATTGCCATTCCTGGGCAGAAGGAAAAGGAAATACGTTAACATTCTTCAATTTAATGCGCTCTATTCACCGTTTCCTATCTATACCCAATATAAAGCGATTTGAATTTGTCTGGCATGGAGGTGAAGTGACTCTATTGAGTGTTAATTATTTTAAAAAACTTATCTGGTTGCAAGAGCAATTTAAAAAGCCAGATCAAGTTATCACCAATTCAGTACAAACCAATGCGGTCAATATTCCCGAAGATTGGCTGGTATTCCTTAAAGGGATCGGGATGGGGGTAGGTATAAGTGTTGATGGTATTCCAGAAATACACGATAGTAGGAGATTAGATTATAGAGGCAGACCAACATCTCATAAAGTTGCCGCAGGTATGAAAAAACTAAGGATTTATGGTATACCTTATGGTGCTCTTGTTGTTGTCGATAGAGATGTTTACGAATCAAATATAGAAAAAATGCTCTCTTATTTTTACGAAATTGGTTTAACGGATATTGAATTTTTGAATATTGTTCCAAATAACCGTTGTCAACCTGGTGACGATCCTGGAGGAAGTTATATAACCTACCATAATTATATTAATTTCCTTTCCAAGGTTTTCCGTGTTTGGTGGAATGGTTATCAAGATAAAATCAATATTCGTCTGTTTCATGGATTTATTGACAGTATTAAATCATCTCAAAAGAAAATATCAGATTGTTATTGGGCAGGTAATTGCTCTCAGGAAATTATCACTTTGGAACCTAATGGCACAGTATCAGCATGTGACAAATATGTTGGTGCCGAGGGCAACAATTATGGTTCGATTATCGATAATGATCTTGGGCATTTATTAGCTAAATCAAGCACAAATAAGAATCATCTTAAAGAGGAAATGGAATCATACGAAAAAATGCATCAATGCAAATGGTTTCACTTATGTAATGGTGGATGTCCTCACGATAGAGTGACTAACAGAAAACATAATCCGAATTATAATGACTCATGTTGTGGAACCGGAGGTTTGTTAGAGACAATAAAACAAACCATAGCGGCATAAATGCTATCCTGATATTTTAAGTACAAGTATAAAATGCCTCGTCAAAATACCCCCTATGCCCTATAGATTTCAAGATGGATCGCGACGGCAAGGGAGAAAATCCCCGGGAACATAGATAATTATGTGACCGGGGTGGGTGCAGCCAACAAAGAGGCAACCTGAAAGATGACGGGTATAACTATTGAATGCCATATCCAATAGTTAGGGGGACAATACAAACTTTCAAGCCGTGATAATGACTTTACATCTTTGTGGCTAAAATCACAGATCTTCTCTCCCATAGGGCCCAATATCACCCGCTTTCCGAGTCTTAAGTAATTTAAGTATCCAGGTATATTGTTCAGGGTTCGGTCGCACCAATTGCTCCAACTCTTCATTCATTCGGCGAGCAATAAAAGCGTCATCTTTGCCATCAATATCATCCATTGGTGGACGAATATAAATATCAAGCTGATGAGTACGGTAATTATAAACCGGAAACAACGGCACAATAGCGGCACGACAAACCTTCATCAATCGCCCAATTGCCGGCAATGTCGCTTTATAAGTTGCGAAAAAATCAACAAATTCACTGTGCTCCTCACCATGATCTTGATCAGGTAGATAATATCCCCAGAAACCCTGGCGAACAGTAGCAACAAACGGTTTAATTCCCGCATCACGAGAATGTAAACGGCCACCAAAATGATGGCGAACTTTATTCCACAGATAATCTGCAACCGGGTTTTTCTGGTGATGGAACATGGCTGATATTTTCTGTCCACCCACAGACAGTAATATCGCTGGAATATCCACAGCCCAACCATGAGGCACCATGAAAATAACGTTTTTCCCCTGCGCTTTCAGTTGAAGAATAATCTCTTCCCCATGCCACTGCGTCCGGCTTAACGTTGATTTTGTACCACGTAAACACAGTTCAGCCAACATAACAAAAGGTTGAGGTGCGGTAGAAAACATCTCATCAATCAATGCTTCACGCTGTTGCTCCGTCAGTTCCGGCATACAGTAACACAGATTTATTCTTGCTCTACGACGTGCCCCTTTCGCTAACTTACCCGCCAACCAGCCTATTTTAGCCAGCAGAGGATCACGCACTTTAACCGGCAGGTAAGCCAGCCCGGCCAACACACCAATGCCCAGCCATAATCCCCAATAACGAGGATGTAGGTAAGATTTATGAAATGTCGGCACATAACCAGCTTTATTGTCTGTATCTGTTTCTTTATGCATGAGATAACTCTTTAAAACAAAACGATAATTTGCCATTTTAATACAGGGATCTATATCAACAGATGTCAACATATCTTGTTCTGCAATACAAAACGACAGCGGATGATAACAATCATCCGCTTTAAAGTCTGTTACTAATGAACAATTAAACTCAATCTAACAGAAGCTGGGGCGTTACCTCTTTTACCATTGTCAGGAATTCTGTGCGTTCTTTACCACTCAAACCGCCAGAACGCGGCAATTTCGCCGTTAATGGGTTTACCACCTGCTGATTGATCCAGAATTCATAATGCAAATGTGGGCCGGTAGAACGACCAGTGCTACCGGACAACGCGATACGATCACCCCGTTTTACCTTCTGCCCTGATTTCACCAACAGCTTTCTCAAGTGCATATAACGCGTGGTATATTGGCGACCATGACGAATGGCAATAAAGTTACCTGCTGCTCCGTTATATTTGGAGACAATCACCTCACCGTCACCCACCGCCAAAACAGGCGTTCCCACCGGCATAGCAAAATCCACCCCTTTGTGTGGCGCAACCCGACCGGTGACTGGATTCACACGCCGAGGATTAAATTGGGAAGATACCCGAAATTGCTTGGTGGTTGGAAAACGCAAAAATCCGCGCTCCAGACCGGAACCTTGACGATCATAAAAACGCCCATCTTCCGCCCGGATAGCATAATAATCTTTACCACCACTATTTAGGCGAACACCAAGTAATTGGCTCTGTTCACTGTGACCATCCAACATTTCACGGGACAGCAATACAGAGAAACGATCACCTTCATGTAATTTACGCAAATCAATTTGCCATTGCAGTGCCTTGGTGACTTCACGTGCTTCACTGCTGGTCAAGCCAGCATTTAAAGCACTGCTGGTAAAGTTATTATCAACAACGCCAACGACGACGCTGTTTTTCCACTCCCCTTTTTGAAACTCTTTTGTTTCTTTAAACAGATCGCCTTCACGGGTATAAATGCGCATTTCACGGCGGGAAACACCCCAAGTCAGCGTTTGCAAGTCACCCGCTTCATTGACTGTCCATGACAATGGCTGACCAATGTTCAATCCCCGTAACGCTTTATGCTGACTCGCCAGTAACGCTACATCAGAAGAGTCGATACCAAATTGGGTCAGAATATTACTGAGGGTGTCACCGTCGGAGACAATATATTCATGCGGAGTTTGAGCCGTGACCTCTGAGTTCGTCTCTTCATCAGGAATACCCTCGTCCGGTAGCTGTTCACTGCTATCTGCAATAATCTCATCACTATCTACGGGAAGATTGATGGCGATACTGCCGACTGTTGTTTCTTCTTGTTCATGATGATAAGCAATAGGTTGCCACATAGTGACAACCAATGTTGCTACAGTCAGCGAACCCAACATAATTTTATGCGGTCGCGGTAACTCCTTATACACCAGAACGATAGTTTTAACTATCTGTTGCACTCATTGAATTCCTTATTGCTTTAATTCAGGCAACCCGCGTACTGTTCCGACAACTGAGTTATAAATTTCATATAGCTGTCCTTATCCAATACGATGCGGCCTCCTAACGGATCTAAAGTGCCCATACGCACTCCCGTATCCTTCGCCACAGCATTAATAACGGTCGGCCTGAATTGTGGCTCAGCAAAAATGCAAGTTGCTCTCTGCTCAACCAATTGTGTTCGTATATGATGTAATTTTTGTGCGCCAGGTTGTATTTCAGGATTAATCGTAAAATGTCCTAATGGCGTCAAGCCATAATGCTGTTCGAAATAGCCATAAGCATCGTGAAAAACAAAATACCCCTTACCACGCACCGGCTTAAGAATATTAGCAATATTTTTGTCAGTTTGCGCAAGCTGAGCATTGAATTTACGTAGGTTTACGTCCAGCGCTGCTTTTTTCTGCGGATAACGCGCTTTTAATTGATCATAAATCCCCTGTGCAACCTGTTTTGCGATTTCTGGTGATAACCAGATGTGCATATTATATTCACCATGAGAATGATGTTCATGACCATCTTCATGTTTATGCTGATCCGGTTCGGGTAAATCTTTATCATTTTTCAACAATAATGGCCTTATCGTTGGCAATTGTGCTAAAGCTAACTGTTTATTTTGTGGAACTTTGGCTAACGGTTTAGACAAAAAGATTTCCATCTCAGGTCCAACCCACACAACTAAATCCGCCTGGTTAACTTTCCTAAGATCAGACGGTTTCAACGCATAATCATGCGGTGATGCCCCATCAGGTAACAGTATCTGCGTATCAGTTACACCCTCAGTTATTGCCGCAGCAATAAAACCCAACGGACGGATTGATGTCACAACATCAGCATTAACCGATTGTATCGTTCCTGACATGAAAACAGCAGTAATCGCGGTCTTGCAGAGAAACTTGTGCGCTAGTTTATATGATTTGTGTAACATAATGTAAATATCTCGTGGACAGAAACCAGAATTGTTATATTATAACATCTCAATGTTCACGCAAGATATATTTAACATGTCGACACTCATCACTTTAAAAAATGTTGCTGTTAATTTCGGCGATCGTCGGGTATTAAACAATATCTCTCTTCATTTGCAACGAGGGAATATTCTGACTTTGCTAGGTCCTAATGGTGCCGGTAAATCAACTTTAGTCCGCGTTGTTTTAGGGCTCATTGAGCCATCATCCGGCACTATTGAACATACCGATGGGTTGAAAATCGGCTATGTTCCACAGAAATTGCATCTTGATCCCACCCTGCCATTGACAGTTAAACGCTTCATGATGCTAAAACCCGGTGTAAAATCTGGCGATATATTGCCGGCACTTGAACGGGTAAATGCTGCTCATCTATTGCAACAGCCCATGCAAAAATTATCCGGCGGGGAAAGCCAACGGGTTTTATTAGCCAGAGCACTATTAAATCAACCTCAATTACTCGTCCTTGATGAACCAACACAAGGGGTCGATGTTAATGGTCAATTAGCACTTTATGATTTAATTAATCAAATCAGGACCGAATTGCATTGCGCTGTACTGATGGTTTCCCATGATTTGCATCTGGTCATGGCGAAAACAGACGAAGTTTTATGCCTTAATCAACATATTTGCTGTTCCGGCACACCTGAAGTTGTTTCAACTCACCCTGAATTTATCGCTATGTTTGGTCATCACGGTGCTGAGCAATTGGCAATATATCGCCATCAACACGATCACCATCAACACAATCACCATCATGATCTGAAAGGGAAAATTATCTTGGAAAATAACAGGGAATGCCACTCATGATCGAATTATTATTCCCCGGTTGGTTGGCCGGCGTATTATTGGCTATTGCTGCCGGGCCATTAGGTTCATTTGTTGTCTGGCGCAGAATGTCCTATTTTGGCGATACTCTGGCTCATGCTTCATTGCTGGGCGTTGCTTTCGGATTATTGCTAAATATTAGCCCTTTTTACACAATTATCGCCGTCACGTTGATACTGGCAATTATTTTGGTTTGGTTGGAGAAACGTCCTCAATTGGCAATCGATACTTTGTTGGGGATTATGGCTCACAGCGCATTATCATTAGGGCTGGTGGTTGTCAGTTTAATGTCTAATGTGCGAGTTGATTTGATGGCTTATCTGTTTGGTGATTTGTTATCAGTCACCTATGAAGATATTTGGTTAATTGCCATCGGTGTCATCATTGTCACCACGCTGCTGTTCTGGCAATGGAACGCCCTGCTCTCTATCACCGTCAGTCAAGAAATGGCTTTTGTGGATGGAATTAAAATACAGCGGTTAAGAGTGCTGTTAATGCTGGTAACAGCATTGACAATCGGCTTGGCAATGAAGTTTGTCGGCGCACTGATTATCACCTCCCTGCTCATTATCCCGGCCGCCACTGCTCGCCGTTTTGCCCGCACACCGGAGCAAATGGCCGGTATTGCTATTGTGGTTGGTATACTTGCCGTCACTGGTGGATTAGCTTTCTCCGCCATTTACGACACACCAGCAGGACCCTCTGTCGTGCTATGTGCTGCGGTGATGTTTATTATCAGCCTGATCAGTAAAGCAAAAAATTGATCCACTGAGTGGGTATAGACCCTATGGATTTCAAGATGCATCGCGACGTCAAGGGAGCGAATCCCCGGGAGCATAGATAACTATATGACCGGGGTGAACGAGCGCAGCCAACAAAAAAGCAACTTGAAAGATAACGGATATAACCCAGTTATCAGGAAAACGGGATAGGCTTCCCTCGCAGGAGTACCCATCCCGATTTTTCAGGTCATTAAACAAATCATTCCTGATCTCTGACCATACCAAAATGGCGATAAGCATGTTCGGTGGCAATTCGTCCACGGGAAGTACGTTGAATAAAACCTTGCTGGATCAAAAAGGGTTCCAGCACATCCTCAATCGTTTCCCGCTCTTCACTAATAGCAGCGGCAAGGTTATCTACCCCAACCGGCCCGCCCATAAATTTATCAATGATGGCAATCAGTAATTTACGATCCAGATAATCAAAACCGGCAGCATCCACGCTCAACATATCCAGCGCTCTAGTAGCAATATTGCCATCAATCGCACCATTCCCTTTTACTTGAGCAAAATCACGTACCCGGCGCAGTAAACGGTTTGTAATCCGCGGCGTTCCACGAGAACGCATGGCAACCTGCCGAGCGCCATCGTCAGTGATCGCTACCCCCATAAAACGAGCACTGCGAGAAACGATACTTTGCAAATCGTCCACATTATAAAACTCAAGACGCTGCACGATACCGAACCGATCACGCAGTGGAGAAGTCAAAGAGCCTGCGCGAGTGGTAGCCCCAATCAGGGTAAAAGGCGGCAAATCAATTTTAATCGAACGGGCTGCCGGCCCCTCGCCAATCATAATATCCAGTTGGTAATCTTCCATTGCTGGATAGAGAATTTCTTCCACTACCGGCGATAAGCGGTGAATTTCATCGATAAACAACACATCGTGCGGTTCAAGATTGGTCAGCATTGCCGCCAAATCACCCGCCTTTTCCAACACCGGGCCAGAAGTTGTGCGAAGATTAACGCCCATCTCATTGGCAACAATATTCGCCAGCGTTGTTTTCCCCAATCCCGGCGGGCCAAAAATCAGCAGGTGATCAAGGGCATCACCACGCTGTCTGGCAGCCTGAATAAAAATCTCCATCTGCTCACAGACTTGCGGTTGCCCAACATATTCAGACAACAATTTAGGTCTGATTGCGCGGTCAATCACTTCATCGTCTTGCAAAACTTCCGCAGAAACCAGACGGTCAGCTTCAATCATGGCTTACCCCTGTAACTTAGAGAACAGCGCGAAGTGCTTCGCGGATAAGTGTTTCACAATCAGCACCCGGTTTAGCGATTTTACTTATCATGCGGCTAGCCTCTTGCGGCTTGTAACCCAGAGAGACTAATGCCGCAGCGGCTTCTGCTTCGCTATCAGCGTCAGAAGTTGTCTGTTTGGCCGTTGCCGGCAAATTAATATCACTGCTCTGATTGAAGAGATCGCCATTAAGCCCTTTAAAGCGATCTTTCATTTCAACCACCAACCGTTCAGCGGTTTTCTTACCTACACCCGGCAGTTTAACCAGAGAAGCGATCGCTTCTTGTTCAATAGCAGAAACAAATTGCTGCGCAGACATGCCTGAAAGAATAGCCAACGCCAATTTAGGCCCTACGCCATTCACTTTAATTAATTCACGGAATAGCGCCCGCTCCTGCTTATCATTAAAACCATAAAGTAATTGCGCATCTTCACGCACAATAAAGTGAGTAAACAGAACAGCTTCCTGTCCGGCATCAGGCAATTCATAAAAACAGGTCATTGGCATATGGACTTCATAACCAACGCCATTCGTTTCCAGTAAAACCAAGGGTGGTTGTTTTTCCAGCACAATTCCTCTGAGACGCCCTATCACTCGTTTACCCCCTAAAAAATAAAACTGATTGTTCTACTTATGGTTATAACATAAAAAAAGCTGGATGCATATCCAGCCATTATCTTAAACGTCCACGCGCCAAGATTAATCTGGGATCACCAACCCGCAAAAGATTCTGATTAAAGTGACAATGGGTTATCGCAATCGCCAATGCATCTGCCGCATCGGATTGCGGGTTAGCAGACAATTTCAGCACCGAGCGCACCATGTGCTGAACCTGACTTTTTTCAGCCGCCCCGGTTCCGACAACCGTTTGTTTCACCTGCCGCGCAGCATATTCAAAAACCGGTATAGATTGATTAACGGCGGCAAGAATAGCCACTCCCCGTGCTTGCCCTAATTTCAGCGCTGAATCGGCGTTTTTTGCCATAAAGACCTGCTCGATGGCAAAAGCATCGGGTTGAAATTGCGTAATAATTTCAAGGATACCCGCATAAATACGCTGTAACCGGCTAGGCAGATCATCAACTTTTGTTCGGATACAACCGCTGCCAAGGTAGCTCAAGTGACGCCCCTGCTGACGGATCACACCATAGCCAGTAACGCGGGAACCCGGGTCGATACCTAAGATAATCGCCATATTCTGTTTATTCGCCTTTGATTATCCCCTTTAATAAAGGAGATAAAAACGTTAGAGAAAGTGTCCTGTACCACAGCACACTTTCTCTACGCTATATACCCGTTATCCTTTTGAAATCCATAGGGTATACAACCCAATTGAAATTACAGCAAAGCAGCAACTTCATCAGAGATTTCACCGTTATGGTAAACCTCTTGTACGTCGTCTGAATCTTCCAACATATCAATCAAGCGTAATAATTTAGGTGCAGTTTCCGCATCTAATTCCGCTTTAGTGGAAGGGATCATCGAAACTTCTGCTGATACAGCCACAAAACCGGCCGCATCTAACGCATCTTTCACATTACCAAACGTTTCTGGTGTGGTGTAAACATCAATCGCGCCATCATCATAGGTTTCTACATCATCAGCGCCGGCTTCCAACGCCGCTTCCATAACCGCATCTTCATCCAGCCCTGGCGCGTAAGAAATCACCCCTTTCTTGGTGAACAGATAAGCCACCGAGCCATCAGTACCCAAATTACCACCGGTTTTAGTGAAAGCGTGACGAACGTCAGAAACAGTACGGTTACGGTTATCACTCAGACACTCAACCATCACCGCCGTTCCCCCCGGACCATAACCTTCATAAATGATGGTTTCCATGTTATCCGCGTCATCACTGCCGACACCACGGGCGATAGCACGGTTCAGAGTATCGCGGGTCATGTTGTTGGACAGTGCTTTATCAATTGCAGCACGCAGACGTGGGTTAGATGCCGGATCTCCACCCCCCAGACGGGCTGCCGTTACTAGCTCCCGGATAATTTTGGTGAAAATCTTACCGCGTTTCGCATCCTGCGCAGCTTTGCGGTGCTTGGTGTTGGCCCATTTACTATGACCTGCCATAAGGTTCTCCGATAAAACGTCTAATAAACTTATTCAATAACAAACTCTTCAATCGCCTGCCGATTGCTCCACGACTTAGTGAGCTTTACTGCTTTATCCGCATCCAGCCATTGATAAGCCTGATGTTCAGTCAACAAGCACTCTCGCTCTTCCGGCAATGCCAGACAGAACCAGTACTCTTTATTGCGGGTGACTCCTGGAGCATAGCGATGGCGTAAGTGGGTAAAAATCTCATAATAAAGAGAACGTCGGCAATCCATCAGTTCAAGATTTTCACCTATAATATCAATACCGACTTCTTCTTGCACTTCACGCAATGCTGTCTCCCACGGCGTTTCATCTCCATCAAGGCTGCCAGTGACAGACTGCCAAAAATCAGGATCGTCCCGCCGCTGTAACATTAGCACCCGTCGGCTGGAAAACGCATAAATAACCACCAGCACAGACTCGGGGCGCTTATAAGCCATTATTCACTCTCTTTTCTAGCAACAACAGAGATTGATAACTCTTCAAGGGCCGCCGGATTAGCATAACTTGGCGCTTCCGTCATCAAACAAGCGGCTGCGGTAGTTTTAGGGAATGCGATAACATCACGGATGTTATCCGTTCCTGTCAGCAACATCACCAGACGGTCAAGACCAAATGCTAAACCTGCATGGGGTGGCGTACCAAATTTCAGTGCATCCAGCAAGAAGCCAAATTTCTCCTGCTGTTCCTGCTCATTAATGCCCAAAATACGGAACACTACCTGTTGCATTTCATTACGGTGAATACGCACTGAGCCACCACCCACTTCGTAGCCGTTAATCACCATATCGTAAGCATTGGCAATAGCCGAAACCGGATCTTGCTCCAACTCCGCCGCTGACATATTACGCGGTGAAGTAAACGGATGGTGCATAGCGGTCAGGCCACCTTCCCCATCATCTTCGAACATGGGGAAGTCGATAACCCACAGTGGCCGCCAGCTATCCAATTTTGTCAGGTTCAGATCGCGCCCTAATTTCAGACGCAACGCTCCCAAGGCATCAGTGACCACTTTTACACTGCCAGCACCGAAGAACAAAATATCGCCATCCTGTGCGCCGGTACGGGAAAGCAGACCTTCAATCACCTCGGCATTCAGGAACTTGGCTATCGGACTTTGAACCCCTTCCAGACCGGCAGCACGTGCATTGACTTTTATCCACGCCAGCCCTTTTGCGCCATAAATCCCAACGAATTTGCCATATTCATCAATCTGCTTACGGCTCAATTCAGCACCACCTGATACCCGAATCACAGCTACGCGGCCTTTACTGTCATTCGCCGGTTCAGCAAAAACACTAAATTCCACATCTTTAACCAGATCTGCAACATCAACCAACTCTAATGGGTTACGCAGATCAGGTTTATCAGAACCGAAACGACGCATCACTTCGGCAAACGTCATCACCGGGAAATGCCCCAGATCAACACCTTCAATTTCAAGCCACAATTCACGGATCATCATTTCCATCATTCCCCTGACCTGCTCAGCAGTCATAAAGGAAGTTTCCACGTCGATCTGGGTAAATTCTGGCTGACGATCTGCACGCAAGTCTTCATCACGGAAGCATTTAACAATTTGATAATAACGGTCAAAACCGGACATCATCAGCAATTGTTTAAATAACTGCGGGGATTGAGGCAAGGCATAAAATTTGCCTTTATGAACACGACTTGGCACCAAATAATCACGGGCGCCTTCGGGTGTTGCTTTCGTCAACATTGGCGTTTCAATATCCAGGAAACCCTGATTATCCATGAAACCACGCACAAAACTGGTGATTTTAGCCCGTGTTTTCAGGCGATTTGCCATTTCAGGCCGACGCAGATCAATATAGCGATATTTCAGACGTTGCTCTTCACTGTTCGTCTGGTTGCTATCCAAAGGCAGCGGTTCGGAGCGGTTGATGATATTCAAACTTTCCGCAAAAACCTCTATTTCACCGGTGGCCATATCTTTATTAATTTGACTGTCAGGACGGGCGCGGACATTACCGGTGATTTGAATACAGAATTCATTACGCAGTTCAGCGGCCTGAGAAAATGCGGCTTGCTGATCCGGGTCAAAAAATACCTGAACAATCCCTTCACGGTCACGCATATCAATAAAAATCAAGCCACCCAGATCACGGCGGCGGTTTACCCAACCACAAAGAGTCACCTTCTGGCCTTCATGGGTCAGATTCAACTGCCCACAATAATCAGTACGCATACAATATCCTTTTACTCGGCTGTTGTGCTGTTGCTGCGGAAATTTTGGCATCGTTCTTGAACTTGAAAAGTGTCATGAAGTGTCAAAAAAGGTCGCCATTATAATGGAAATTCTGCTCAGAGATAAGGGCAGGTAATATCCCGATGCGATACCATTGCTTGATGTCTGATAATTGGGCAATTTATTTTCAATTCCCATCTATTTATAGCGACAGTTTTATTTTTGGGGTTTATCATAACTTAATTGGCCAATTTCGGTTAGGCAATGGAGTTAAAAATGGTTAGCTCGCTTTATGTTGTGTTGGGCGCACTATTATTGATTAAGCTGTCTTTTGATGTGGTTAAGTTAAGAACACAATATCGTGTCTCATATGGAGATGGTGGTTTTTACGAATTACAAACAGCGATCCGCATCCACGGTAATGCTGTGGAATATATTCCTATCGCTATGTTATTGCTGGTCATGATGGAGATGAACGGCTCAAATGTCTGGATGATACATGTCTGTGGTTTGATTCTGCTCATCGGCAGAGTCTTGCATTATTATGGCCTGTACCACCGTGAACTCCGCTGGCGACGTTCAGGCATGGTAGCAACTTATCTCTCAATCGTATTAATGGTGATGACAAATATTTACTACTTGCCTTGGGAACAGATATTTTCTCTCTACTAACCTGATAGTACTGACGCTGAAATAACAGGCAGCAAACTCGGCTGCCTATTATTCTAACCATAGCGGTTTCCTATATAAGGAAGACTTTCCAACGTTGACATGCAAAGCGAGATAGTAGGCGAATAATTCAGGAGGCACACCATAAAACGCAGGTTCATTCCGATTCAGGATTGCGACCACCTCACCTTCCCCCTGCAAATTTGATATGCCATACACCATCTCACTCTTTTACGTAAGCAAACAATAGGTCATTTAAAAGGTGCTTTTCAATGCATCTTTACTTTTATATCAAACCCAAAGATCCCCTAATGCTGACTAATGAAATCAAGGATTGATCGCGTCATGATATGATTTTTGTGCAACACTTAATCTCCTCAAATATTTCCATTATTCACTCCTTTCAAGCACAGAGAAAATTGGTTCAAGGTCAAGCTTTACATCTGTTAGAATGCCACCTTCTATTTTTTCTGATAATTAATGCTGTTATGTCAAATCAAGATCCTTACCATCAAAGGGATAGCCTGTTTGCCACGCCCATTGCCAATCTGGGAGACTGGCATTTCGATGAACGGGTAGCCGAAGTTTTCCCTGATATGATCCAACGCTCCGTGCCAGGCTATTCAAATATTGTTTCCATGATTGGTATGCTGGCCGGCCGTTTCGTGACATCAAACAGTCAAATTTATGATCTGGGTTGTTCTCTAGGTGCATCAACCCTGGCAATGCGCCGCAATATTATCGCTGAAAACTGCAAAATTATCGCCGTTGATAATTCCCCGGCAATGGTGGAACGCTGTCGTCGCCATATTAATGCTTTCCGGGCGCAAACACCGGTTGAAGTCATTGAAGCCGATATTCTTAATATCGATATTCAAAATGCTTCGATGGTCGTACTGAATTTCACCTTACAATTCCTCAACCCGCAAGATCGACAAGGTTTACTAAACCGGATTTACCAAGGATTACGTCCTGGTGGTGTTTTAGTTTTATCAGAGAAATTCAGCTTTGAAGATCAACAGATTGGAGAGTTACTGTTTAATATGCACCACGATTTTAAGCGTGCTAACGGATATAGCGAACTGGAAATCAGCCAGAAACGCAGCATGCTTGAAAATGTCATGTTGACTGATTCTGTAGAAACACACAAATCCCGTCTCCATCAATCCGGTTTTAACCATGTTGAAGTCTGGTTTCAGTGTTTCAACTTTGGTTCACTGCTGGCGATAAAAGGAGCCGATAAATGATCGATTTCGGTAATTTTTATCAACTTATTGCAAAAAATAACCTCCAGCATTGGCTTAATTGTCTTCCTGCTCAATTGCAAGCATGGCAAAAAGCGGCCCTGCACGGTAATTTTAAATCATGGGTAAAAACCCTGGAAAACCTACCCGAAATTTCACCGACCCAATTAGACCTGAAAAATGGCGTGATCGCAGAATGCGATCCGCCCCTATCCGCAGGTGAAAAAATTTGCCTTACCAATATATTGCGAATATTCATGCCGTGGCGCAAAGGCCCATTCTCGCTTTATGGTGTAAATATTGATACTGAATGGCGTTCAGATTGGAAGTGGGATCGAGTACTGCCCCATATTTCTCCATTAACCGGCCGGACAATTCTTGATGTTGGCTGCGGCAGTGGCTATCACCTGTGGCGGATGGTCGGTGAAGGGGCTGAACTTGCCGTTGGTATCGATCCAACTCAGCTCTTCCTTTGCCAATTTGAAGCTGTCAGAAAGTTACTTGGCAATGATCAACGCGCCCATCTTTTACCGCTGGGCATTGAACAATTACCGGCACTGGCCGCTTTCGATACAGTCTTTTCAATGGGCGTTCTCTATCACCGCCGCTCTCCTCTTGACCATCTCTGGCAATTGAAAAACCAGCTTATATCCGATGGTGAACTGGTATTGGAAAGCCTGGTTGTTGAAGGAGATGAACATACCTGTTTAATCCCAGGTGAACGTTATGCTCAAATGCGCAACGTCTACTTCATTCCTTCGGCAAAAATGCTGAAAATCTGGCTAGAGAAGTGCGGTTTTGTCGATGTGAAAATTGTCGATCAGGCAGTCACAGCCACGGAAGAACAACGTCGTACAGATTGGATGAAAACTGAATCACTATCTGATTTCCTCGATCCTACGGATAGCAGTAAAACCATTGAGGGTTATCCCGCCCCCCTACGGGCAGTACTGATCGCCCGTAAGCCCTAATTTTTCGAACTGGCCCAACATTGGGCCAGTTCATATACCCTATGGATTTCAAGATGGATCGCGACGGCAAGGGAGCGAATCCCCGGGAGCATAGCGAACTATGTGACCGGGGTGAGGGAGCGCAGCTAACAAAGAAGCAACTTGAAAGATAACGGGTAAATAGATTTTATTCAAACAAAGTCAGACTCAGCATCCCTTTCATCACCTCTACCACACCACCATCAACACAATAATGTGAAAACTCATCCACCTCATTGTCCGCGCTCATCGTCACTCCCGCTTTGCGATAGGTCATGGTAGAAGGCATAATCCGGCTTGCCGAACTGTGAACTTCCGTTAATCCGATATCGATAAATTTATGAATATTACTCATACGAACACCCGCACCTGCCATAATAATTGGCCCCTGACTGGCTTGATGCAACTCTTTCAATAAGGGTAATCCCAATTCGGCATTCTGTTGCTGGCCGGAAGTCAATATTCGTTTAACACCAAGTTGAGTGAGTTGATCCAATGCCACATAAGGATTAAAACACATATCAAATGCACGGTGAAAAGTGACGGCCATATTGCCAGACAGTGCCATCAATTGTTGCATACGGGGCAAATCAATATGCCCTTCTTCATTTAATACACCAAAAATGACGCCCATAAATCCCATATCACGGATCTGAGCAACATCATTTTTCATCACCTCAAAATCTGAGTGACTGTAGCAAAAATCACCACCTCTTGGACGTACAATGGGATAGACAGGAATAGTTAATTGCTCAATAGCCTGCTTCAATGTACCAAAACTCGGTGTTAATCCCCCTTCCGCCGGACTGGCGCAGAGCTCTATCCGGTCAGCACCCGCCTGTTGTGCGATTAATGCGCAACCTACGCTAAAACAACAAATTTCTAACTTTGTCATCAGAAGTTCCTTAGACACCCAGTTATTAACGAGCAATCAATGAATCTAAACGATTCAGTAATTCAACCCACTAACTATGACATCTAATTATTGCCGATGATTTGTAGGAAATCACAAGGTCAGAACTTTTATCTGGATCACTAGGATGAAAAAGTTAATTTTGCTGACTAGTACTCATTTTTGACAATTTCACGCAATGTAAATGGGTGAAACTTGACAGTAATCTCACCATCAGTGACAGCTAAGGTCGGATTAGGCAACCGCTCTTGTTCCCCTTTGGGTTGACTCTCTTTAACTATCCCCAACTTGGGTGTAATATTATACTCAAGTTGGGGACAGATGGATAAATGATGGAAGCTGTTTTTATTGAACTACCACCTTTTGAACGTTACCGTCATAACTACCTGAGTGATGAGGAGTTTCGAACCTTCCAAAATATGCTGCTGAAAAATCCAACAGTAGGGGACGTAATCCAACATACTGGCGGATTACGTAAAGTGCGTTTTACTGATTCTCGAAGGAAAAAGGGAAAACGGAGCGGTATTCGGGTGATTTACTATTGGTGGGTATCTAAATCGCAATTCATGCTTTTCACTATCTATGATAAAGATGAAATGTCAGACTTAACTAAAGAGCAATGCGAATCCTTACGTAAAATGCTAGAAATGAGAAAAAGGAGCATAAATGAACCGTGATCTATTTACAGAACTCAATGAAGGGATGAAAGCTTGGGAAGAGGCTAATGAAGGCAAACTCACATTGAAAACCCATAAGAGGAGGTTAAAAAATAATATCTTCATCAGTCCGGATGAGTTGAAATCTATCCGGAGTAAACTGAATATTTCTCAGGCTATTTTTGCCCAGTACCTGCATACCGGTGAGACAACATACCAGAACTGGGAACAGGGACGGGCTAAACCGAATAAACAAGCTGTGTTACTGATTAAAATGGTGGAGCGCAATCCGCAGGCATTAGAATTTCTTGCCAGCCTCACATAACGATATCACTTTAACTTATGTAGCTGAGCATTCACTTTTAACAATTTCACTCAATGTAAATGGGTGAAACTTAATGGTGATCTCACCATCAGAGACAGCTAAGGTCGGATTAGGCAATCGCTCCTGTTCCCCTTTGGGTTGGCTCTCTTTGACAGAAAAACCTGCCGGCAAAGGTTGCGGTAATAATGCTTTTGCTGCTGTTGATAAGATCTCAGGTGCCACCGGCAGCACCAGCTCCACATGTTCCCATCCCTGATGCAAGTAAGTTTTCTTGCCAGGATAAGGCAATTCAACACAATCAATTTGCCAATTAAGCACCGCGATTGGGTGCTCTAAATCAAACAGGCAGATTGGGCGTCCATTAATGATACTTTCTGACATCAAACTGCCACATTGCAAAAAACCTTTACGCCAGCGCTCCGCTACAGAGATATCGTGACAACGTAAGGAGATATGATCGGCTTGATACTGTTCAACATTCAAATCAAGCCGTTGTTTGAACCGTACCAATTTTTGCTCAAATATTGCCAGATCAGCCACTAAATCCTGTAATTCAACAATAGAAGAAAAATGTGTCATATTATCCCAGTTAAGATGCAATAGATTGGTCCCTTCCCTTGGCCCCAAACAGCCCAAGAGTTTTAAAGGGTTGCTACCATTTCAAGCCTCGAATGATACTCTCGATTTGTAATAATTGAAATTCGATGGTACCAACACAATCACTCTTTCAATAATTCCATGAATTCTCATTACCCTATTTCACTCACAAAAAACTGCAATTAAGCGAAAAAACCCGCTTGGGACAAGGTTTGATATCTTGCAAGAAACACTATCTATCAATAAGTTACTATACCCGTTATCTTTCAAGTTGCCTCTTTGTTGGCTGCTCTCTCTCACCCCGGTCACATCGTTATCTATGCTCCCGGGGATTCGCTCCCTTGCCGTCGCGATCCATCTTGAAATCCATTGGGTATATAACCATTTTATTTTACACAATTTCCGTACGTAATGGGAATTAAGGGGAATTCTGGTTTTATAATATAATTAGATTAGGAAATTAAAAATAGGAATATTATTATTTTATTCTAACGATTCAGGACAATTATTTAAAATAAAAAATCACAATATTAAAATTAACGGTAGATACAAAGATTATTGTAATTGATACAGATCACAAACACTAATTTTCTCATTGAAATCCAATCATAAAGAAAATAAATTACATTTTAGTCAAATATGTAAATATCTTTGACAAAACTATTTCTATAAAACATAATTTCGGAGGCAATACTATGTCTGATTGGTCAGGAAGTGTTCCAGCTAACGCTGAAAACGGTAAATCCACAGGACTTATTCTCAAACAAGGAGATACAATCTCTGTTGTTGCTCATGGATGGGTGAAATATGGCCGTGATAATGTTGAATGGGCAGCACCTGATGGCCCTGTACCTAATAATCCACAACCGCCACCAATAGCCACACTCGTCGCTAAGATCGCCAACAAGAAGTTTGCAATTGGCAACGGAGTACTTCATAAAACGATTCCTGTAGATGGCGAATTAATACTTTTATTCAATGACGTACCGGGTACTTTTGGTGATAATTCAGGTGAATTTCAAGTCGAGGTCATAATAGAATCTCGGTATTCCCCTCTAAAGGAAATAATATAAAAATTATATGAACATGTATTACTAATATAATAAACATTCTATTTAATACAACGTCAAGTGAAAAATCACATTATTTCACTTGGCAGATAAGAAAAAGTCCGCGTTAAATAGCAGCCTCATCATTATTATTACTGTTTCCTACAAATGGATGCTTACTATGTTTTTCTTCAAACGATATAAGCATCCACATCAGATAAAGAAAAAGATTCTATTTGGTCTATTGGTAATATATGTCAGAATAAAGCTACCTGAAAGTAAGCATTCCCCCCTTGCGCTTTTTGTAACTCAATTTTTGATGTATTCCATTATCCATGAGATCAACTGGGAAGAAAGTTTTTCCTATCAATAAAATAGGCCACGCAATGCGCAGCCCTTAATAAATTGCACTACCGAACCAAGTCATTAGCGTATTACTTTTCCCGAATGCCTTCGATAGAAATCAATAAATCCGCTTCCTGTGATTTAGGTCCCAAATCTGCTTTGAAATTAAAGTCTTTCAGTTTGATTTTACCAGAAGCTTCAAAACCTGCGCGGTAGCCACCCCACGGGTCTTTACCTTCCCCCATCAGCTCGGCATTCAGTACCACCGGCTTTGTCACACCGTTTAAAGTCAGATCACCCGTAACAACATATTTCTCCCCCTCTTTTTTCACTTCGGTTGAAGTGAATTTTGCTTCAGGGTATTTCTCTGTATTAAAGTAATCTTTACTACGCAGGTGTTTATCACGTTCGGCGTGGTTAGTGTCCAAGCTGGCTATTTTGATGGTCACATTAACTTTATTCTCAGCCGGATTTTGCTCATCAAATGTGAAAGAGCCATCAAAATCTTTAAATGTCCCATATAGCCAGCTATACCCCAAATGCTGAATGCGAAATCCAATAAAGGCGTGCTGGCCGGGTATATCAATTTTATAATTGGCAGCTAGTGCAGAGCTTGCATTTAGTAACAATGCACCCGCAGTCAGGCCAAGTAACGTCTTCTTCAACATATTCTTCTCCATAATCGTCTTTTATATTATTCAGGACGGAAACCCAGTATCCGCTTTAAGGTTGCATCACAGTCGATAAAATGGTGTTTTAATGCTGCAACAGCATGTAATAACGATAAAATTACCACTGCCCAAGCAAGGTAAAGATGAATCATTCCGGCAGTATCCGCCTGTTCGCCCTGACCGATTAATGTGGCCGGCACAATAAACCAGTCAAAAACAGAAATCGGCTGCCCATCAGCGGTCGAAATTAAATAACCACTAATCAAAATGCCAAACAGTAAGATATACAACAAAATATGCATTAAAACCGCGCTGACTCTAATCAGGCGACTATAACTGGCTAATGGCTTGGGTGGTGGAGAAACAAAACGCCAGATAACACGCACAGCCATCATGATAAACAGCAACATTCCGATGCTTTTATGAATTTCAGGTGCTTTGTGATACCACGTATCGTAATACCCTAATGTCACCATCCACAGTCCTAGCGCAAACATGCCATATACGATCAATGCAACCAGCCAATGTAAAAGCACAGATAAGTGACCAAACTGGTTGGAAGTATTCTTCCAAAGCATAACAGTTCCTTTTTTAGGTAAATGTAGACTAGCCATTCTTTGAACTAGTTCAATTATAAATGATATTAATCTCTTTTTTATTAAAAATCCCAACAAATAATTTGCAAAAGATTTTCAATTTTAATCAATAAAACTCAATTAAGATAAAAAAACGCTAAATAACAATAAGATAGAAACAAATCACATTAATAATAATGCCGAAAAAATATATAATATATATTTTTTTGTTATATTTGATTTTAAATTTTAACTAATGTAAAAATCAATTATCTTATTTTCTATTATTTCTCTATAATTTTCCATTTATAAGAATCATAACTTGATGCGCTCGTATCTGGCGAGTCTAACACAAGCCTGAAACAATAAAAGGCTATAAAACATGAGGAATATCACTATTTACAGCAACAAATCTTACAGCATTAATCATGCAATAGTGGTAAAAATAACATCAATAAATTATCAAAAATGGGGTTTTTTATGTCAAATAGCATCTTACAAGCACTCACTGTGTTGAAGTCAAAAAAATGGGTCGATTTGACGCATAGCTTCGATAAAGATTCTCCACATTTTTTTATGCTTGATTCAGCAGAATTTAAAACACTGTTTGATTACAAAGATGGCTTTTTTGTTCAGCAATTTTCTTTTCCCGGCCAATATGGGACTCACCTTGATGCTCCCTGCCACTTTGTTCCTAATACCCGTTATGTTGATGAACTGGAATTAAAAGAATTAGTTTTACCTTTAATCGTGCTTGATCAATCAGAAAGAGCAAAACAGGACCCCAACTTTTCACTTTCTAAAGAAGATATTCTTAAATTTGAAGAAGAATATGGAATTATTGAGGCCGGTACTTTCGTTGCGCTCAGAACGGATTGGAGTAAACGCTGGCCATCTCAGAAAGCAATGGATAATAAAGATGATTCTGGCAATAACCAAATACCTGGGTGGGGAATAGATGCCCTTAAATTTTTATTTGAAGAACGCCATATTAAAGCTATTGGACATGAAACATTTGATACCGACGCCGCTAAAGATTTTAGAAAGAATAATGCGTTGTTGGGCGAAGATTATGTATTAAAGCAAGATACTTATCAGATAGAACTTTTAGCTAATTTAGACCAAGTACCTGTACGTGGTGCAGTTATTTTCAACATTGTCGCCAAACCTAAAAAAGCCTCTGGTTTTCCTGTTCGTTCGTTTGCCATACTCCCATAACCGCGCCCCTCCCTGATGCCGTATATTCATTACGGCATTATATACCCGTTATCTTTCAAGCTGCCTCTTTGTTGGCTGCACTCGCTCACCCCGGTCACATAGTTACCTATGCTCCCGGGGATTCACTCCCTTGCCGTCGCGATGCATCTTGCAATCCATTGGGTATAGAGAAGAGGCGTTTTTTATCTTCGCAACTTGGCACAAAGCAACAGTAAAGTGGTATGTCATGTGTTGAATATGGTATAAAGCCCGCCGTTTTTTCTTATGAACCATTTTGCAAAGGGTATTGTTTGCTACAATATACCTATTTCTTGTTCGTCATTTAAGGTAACCAGGTGAATATTCAGGCAATTCTTTCAGAAAAAGTCAGCCAAGCGCTGATTGCAGCAGGTGCTCCAGCCGACAGCGAAGCTCACATCCGCCAATCCGCGAAAGCGCAATTTGGCGACTATCAGGCCAATGGTGTTATGGCCGCCGCGAAAAAAGTGGGCATGCCTCCCCGACAACTGGCAGAAAAAGTTGTTAACCTGCTAAATCTGCAAGGTATCGCCAGTAAAATTGAAATCGCTGGCCCCGGCTTTATCAATATCTTCCTTGATAAAGCATGGATTGCAGCCAATATCGAAACTGCACTGAAAGATGAAAAGCTGGGCGTTACACCAGCCAAACCGCAAACTATTGTTATCGATTATTCCGCCCCCAATGTCGCGAAACAGATGCACGTTGGTCATTTGCGCTCCACGATTATTGGTGATGCCGCCGTCCGTACACTTGAATTCCTCGGTCATAAGATTATCCGCGCTAACCATGTGGGTGACTGGGGAACCCAGTTCGGTATGCTAATTGCCTATTTGGAAAAAGTGCAAAACGAAAATGCCAGCGATATGGCATTGTCCGATCTGGAAGCTTTCTATCGCGAAGCCAAAAAGAATTACGATGAAGATGAAGAGTTTGCCATCCGCGCCCGTGGCTATGTGGTGAAGCTGCAAGGCGGTGATGAATATTGCCGTACCATGTGGCGCAAGCTAGTGGATATCACAATGGCCCAAAATCAGCAAACCTATGATCGTCTGAATGTCACGCTGACTAAAGATTCTGTCATGGGTGAAAGTCTGTACAACGATCTGCTGCCCGGTATTGTCGCTGATCTGAAACAGCAAGGGCTGGCAGTGGAAAGCGATGGTGCAACCGTAGTTTACCTTGATGAATATAAAAACAAAGAAGGTGAACCGATGGGCGTTATTATCCAAAAGAAGGATGGAGGTTATCTTTACACCACAACCGATATCGCCTGCGCAAAATACCGTTATGAAACCCTGCACGCGGACCACGTTCTTTACTACATCGATTCCCGTCAACATCAACATTTGATGCAAGCCTGGACCATCGCTCGTAAAGCGGGTTATGTACCAGAATCCGTGTCACTGGAACACCATATGTTCGGCATGATGTTGGGCAAAGATGGCAAGCCATTTAAAACTCGCGCCGGTGGTACAGTCAGATTGACCGATCTATTGGATGAAGCCATTGAACGGGCCAATATCCTTATCCGTGAGAAGAACCCGGATATGCCAGAAGATGAATTGAAAAAAGTCGTTGAAGCTGTCGGTATTGGTGCCGTGAAATACGCTGATCTCTCCAAAAGCCGTACCACAGATTACATCTTCGATTGGGATAATATGCTCGCTTTTGAAGGCAATACCGCACCTTATATGCAATATGCTTACACCCGTGTTGCCTCCATCTTTAAACGTGCCGAAATCGATGAAAGCAGTCTGACCCTACCGGTTATCCTAAATGAAGATCGCGAACAAACATTGGCCACCCGTTTGTTACAATTCGAAGAGACCATCACCACCGTCGCCCGTGAAGGTACGCCACACGTGATGTGTGCTTACCTGTACGATTTGGCTGGTCTATTCTCCGGTTTCTATGAACACTGCCAAATCCTCAATGCGGAAAGCGAAGAGTTGCGTCAAAGCCGCCTGAAACTGGCGCTCCTGACCGCTAAGACATTGAAGCAAGGTCTGAATACATTGGGTATTGAGACGGTAGAGCGGATGTAACCGGATAATCGCTGTTTTTCCGAAAAATTGGCGTGATCGGGCATATCTATTATTGCCTTATCACGCCTGTCACAATAGGCAGCGCCACCCTTCATAATCCCCAACGCGACCGCTACTTGCCGAGCAAATCCCGGTTGTTGCAATTAATGTTCATATATACCCGTTATCGATGCTCCCGGGGATTCGCTCCCTTGCCGTCACGATCCATCTTGAAATCCATAGGGTATAGCTATTTAATCATTAGCTGATATCCCGGTAACCTCAGAAAACTCAAGCTCAGCTTGAACTAACAATAACTACCGGGATACCTCAATTTATTAAAAACTGCGGTGGGCAAAATCTTTTAGCCGAAAACCCATCAGCATCAACGCAGCAAAATAGCTGCTTGCACCGGCAATAACGACCACCATCAATCGCAACAAGCGCGTAGCCATATTTCCCTGCTCCCATGCTGGCATCAACCATAAAGTAACAGCTAATACGGCAATCATTACCGTAATTGCCACAACCAGTTTAAATAAGAACATCCCCCAACCCGCTAACGGCTTAAAAATATTTTTCTTACGTAATTGCCAATAAAGCATACTAGCATTGAAACAAGATGCCAGACCAATAGACAAGGCTAACCCGGCATGTTTCAGCGGGCCAACAAAAGCAAGGTTCATTAATTGAGTTAGAATCAAAGTGACAATCGCAATTTTTACCGGGGTTTTAATGTCTCGACGAGAATAAAAACCCGGAGCCAACACCTTGACAATAATTAGCCCCATCAATCCAAAACAGTAAGCAATTAACGCTTTTTGGGTCATTACTGCATCAAATGCAGTAAAATTACCGTATTGGAATAGAGAAACTGTTAAAGGTTCTGCCAGCATACCTAAAGCAACAGCACAAGGCAGCGCTAATAAAAAACAGAGCCGCAGCCCCCAATCCATTAATTTGGTGTACTCCTCATGATTTCCACTGGAAAAACTTTTCGCTAGTGAAGGTAAAAGAATTGTTCCAAGCGCAACACCCAATACACCAGAGGGTAATTCCATCAAACGGTCAGCGTAATACATCCAGGAGACAGAACCGGACACCAGAAATGAGGCGAAAATCGTATTAATAATTAATGAAATCTGGCCGACTGAAACCCCAAGAATTGCAGGCCCCATCTGCCGCATAACCCGCCATACGCCGCTGTCACGAAAAGAAATACGCGGTAATACCAGCATGCCAATCTTTTTTAAATGAGGAAGCTGATATAAGAGTTGCAAAATTCCGCCCACAATCACCGCCCAACCCAACGCCATCACCGGCGGATGACAATAAGGGGCGACAAATAATGCAAACACAATCATGCTGATATTAAGTAACGTCGGAGCGAAAGCAGGAACAGAAAATCGATTCCAGGTATTTAATATCGCACCTGCCAATGAGGCCAGTGATATCAGAAAAATATAGGGGAAAGTAATTCTCAACAGATTTGTTGTCAGAGTAAATTTATCGGCGGTATCGGTAAAACCCGGTGCAGTAACATAAATCACCCAAGGCGCGCTTAAAATCCCCAACACAGTAACAATGGCCAGAATTAACGTCAACATACCGGAAACATAAGCAATAAACGTCCGGGTCGCTTCATCACCTTGCTGATTCTTATATTCTGCCAAAATAGGCACAAATGCCTGAGAAAAGGCGCCTTCTGCAAAAATACGGCGCAGTAAATTAGGCAATTTAAATGCAACAAAAAAAGCATCCGCTGCAACACCTGCCCCAAATATGCGGGCAATAATGGCATCTCGGATAAAGCCCAAAACCCGAGAGAACATGGTCATAGAGCTAACCGCAGCCAGCGATTTCAATAAATTCATCGTATTTATCTCAAAATCATGTTAGTTGATTTCCGAACTGCCTGTACGTCAGTGCAAAAATGGAAAATGGATTATACACGACTGAGATACTTGTAAGCTGTCTGTACTTTTTAGGCCGCCTGTGTTAGTGCAAAAAACCACCAAATCACACCATCTTAATCCAGCTTGCTAAGCTACCTATCCAACAGTGCACGATTAGATATTAACTTTAACCTACTGACAGTTAAAACATATACTAATAAACAATAAAAAAGCCTTTTTTAAGATAAATAATATTCCTTTAAAATCAATAAATTATTATTTAACATAAAAAAATCAATAAATTATTATTTAACATAAAATCATGTACGGACTCAAATTACATGAATATTTATTTTCACTCACTCTTTATTTATCTATTTTTCAATTCAATTGCCATTATCCAGAAAATATAAAATCGAAGGTGGAATTTATCAAATGATTATGAAACATAACTTCAACACTTATTAATCAGACCAATCAGAATAATATCTATTTTTATGGAATCAAGAAACCATTAAAAGTATTTTCATGATAATCAGTCAACAAATTACTTTATCACTCATTATAATTCCAAAAATAATAAACTCTTAACCGTCATTTACCATAAAAAAAGCAAAACAGAGTTAAAAAGCCCTTTCAGGAAATGAGAGGGCTTATTGTCATATACTTACCAGATTGTCCAACCGGACATTTTGGCTTACCCTAACGGTGTTACCTGTTTATTAGCGTCTAATATCTTATTAGGATCTACCGCCTTATTAGGGTCTACCATCAGAATAATTGTATTTGTTACCTGATTCTGAGATGAGCCAGCATTCACTGCTTTCTGAGGCACCTCAACACTCACTGGTTTCTGAGGTAACTGGGCATTCACTAATTTCGGATGCAGCGTATACATCCCACCATTAAATGGATCAAATAAGAGCCAACCAATTAAACCACCAAATAAAAAATTACCCCCAATGTACCAACCGTTGGCGCTCGCCTTAATTGGTAACGTGACAGACTCAGAATTATCTTTAGTAAAAGTAACCAAATAATCTTTTTTACCAAAATAACTTCCATCAGACTTTTCTAAAATAACATCTTGAGGCGTTTTCCCTTGGGCAACAACCCTGCCTAATTCATCTTTGATAGAGAATGTGGCCCCCGATGGATTGCTATCAACTTGAACATGCTGAGTTTTATCACCCACGATCGTAGCGCAACCGCTAGTAAACATCACAGCAGCTAAAGATAAGGCAGCAATATTATTCATGGTTAATTATTCACTTTGTTAACAAAAGCGGCGAGTATACCTAAATTCATGCTTATGCACTAGAGCTCATTAACTTTTATAAGCTGCCAATGTAGCATTGTATTTGGCCTAGATGATGGTGCCTTGCAACTAGCCTTACTACAAAAAGCTGAAATAACTACTTAAAAAAACGCACCAACCGAAGTCAGTGCGTCAAATAAGCCAACTCATTGAAACTTATTCAGGATAGAACTCTTGAGAAAAGATCTGATTTATATTCCAAATACATTCATCCGGGAACATATCCAGCCCTGTTTCATCGACAGCAGAAGAAACTGCATCAGCCCAAACTTTTGCAAACCAGTTTTCATCAGCAATTGTGTTTTTCAAGCTGGGTGTCTCTTTTATATGCAATGCCAGCGCTTTTCTCTGTTCCTTAATAGTTCGTTGCCAGCTTGAACCACGGCGTTCAGGCTGGAATTGCCACTTCAAAAGATGGGACAACAAAACTGACATACGCCTTGCTAGTTCACGTTTTTCACTCTTGCCCACGTCCTCAATTTCCTCGGCAATATTAACTATATCGATCTCAGAGAGTTTACCTGCGCGCAATAATGCTGCTTGCTCATTTGCCCAAGCTATCACATCAGTTTCGTAGCGGGTATGACTCATAGCTGCCTCCGTTAATAAAAGCTGCCTGTACGGCAGTGAACGTCCATTCTTCGGCTGACTGGTTTTGATTATTTTTCTAAGCTGCCTGTACGGCAGTGAACTGATAATACAAATAAAATCTCTTTAGCAAAAGTTTCTAAGCTGCCTGTACGGCAGTGAACAAGGTGCGTTCATCAATCCTTGGTGTATCTGTTTTCTAAGCTGCCTGTACGGCAGTGAACTCTATTGGTCTTCAATTGCTGCCGGATTTAAATTTCTAAGCTGCCTGTACGGCAGTGAACGTTAAGCCATCACAAGTGGCTCGCAAGCTAATTTTCTAAGCTGCCTGCATATACAGGCTCTTAAGCAGTAACTGTATATTTTAGATAGAAAAAAGGCTTCATTTATGATCTGATAATCGTCGCCAAACTAATACCAAAACCACGGATGAAGCCTGTGA